>NZ_FOXR01000043.1:0-14093 GCF_900115765.1 Caldicoprobacter faecalis
TAGAGTAGATTTTACCAGATACCATTGAAATTTCTCTCGCTAAACCTTGATATTCTTCTGGAACTGACAAAATATATGTCTTATCCATCCTTTTCTGCCTTCTTCCATTGGCTCTCTATATACTTCTTGATGGTTTCGGCAGATACATTACCTGCAGTTGCCACAAAGTACGCTCTTGTCCAGACAGAATCTCTTTGTTTGTACTGGGGAAACTTTTGTCCTATCTTCCTGCCAGTAGCGCCCTTTATAACATTAATAAGTTCGCTTGGAGAATACCTTACTTTGGTATCTAAACAAAGTGGTAGTTGATTAGGAATTTAGCATGTCGTGTGGATTTGTAGGTATTCATTCTAAACCAACCTTCTTAATTCCAAGATTTGGTTTAATTATATCATACTTGGTTCTCAGTTTCAACCCTTGCATTCATCCCCGCCCTACAAGGATGAGGCTTTCTGCAGAATTCTTGTAAAATCGTATATACATATGGCTCTTGTTTTAAAGTAAATGTAGTTTGTTAAGAAAAGAATCATATAGTACTAATCTGTATTCTGGAATATAGGTCGACCTTGCACATCAAGGAGTTGATAAACCAATTCAGTTGGAGAAGTGCTTGCTTTACCTGTAGTATAACAAATTCGCAGCCCTTTAGCTTCTACAATCTTTGTCTCCTTACCATTAAATAGTACTTTGGCGACAGAGCTATCTCTGACGATACCCCAAAATATCCATGCCCTACCTTTATTGTACTTGTATGAGCTGAATAAAAAATCGGCAGGATCTTTACTGTTTGTCGGCCATATTCCCGAACTGATTCTCAATAAACCATATGACAAAAGCTTCTTTTTAATGATGGCACAGGCAACAATTCCTCTTTGATCTTTATAGAAAATGAGATATTCCCCTTCATCTATATTTACTTGATAAAGCATTTCAGCTGGTGTACGTGCATTGTCATTTTCCATTTCTTTTACTAAGAAATCATATGGTGAAAGAGTATCATTTCTAACTATAGAAATGATACCAATAGTAAAAACACATACGATTGCGATAACTAAAATTAATGTACCCTTTTTCAAGTTATTACCTCCCTGTAGGTAGCAAGCCACCGTAATTATTACGGTGGCTTGCTAAACAATTGGCAAATTTATTATATCATATATCATAACGTTTTAGTAGTAGAGGCCGTTCATGATACATATGATGCTCCATTGTTTAAGAGTATTTTGGAGTACGAAGCCAGCACCTACATTGCCAGGAGCAGCCGAGATTTCAATACCGCCGGTAGGTTCTTGATACGTATGAATATATTTAAGAATAGCCTGTGTCGTGTTGCCACCACCAGTCTTACGATTCTTAGAGAGGGTAGCTCTGATATTTACTTCTTCTACCCAAAGCATAACTTTGCCAACCTCATGCAAGAACTCGTCAAATTCCCACACGACAGCTGCATTAGGTACAACATCAGCAAGGTATATAGTCGCGGACGGGCCGTGAATCCAAGTACCAGTAGCATATAAAATCGTAGAAGTAAAGCCACCTCCCCATGCAAAGCCGAAGAAATCTTCACCAACAGCAGGATTCTCCACAGCATTGTACCACCAGTTTAAGCCAGACCAATTTGCCTTACCATAGAGCTCATAGCGGGTAGAGTTACCAGACGAATTATCATAGCAAGAGAATGTAATCGTCAAAGTGCCCCTTTTATTAACAGCAGTAGCTTGGGTTGTGATCGGTGATTCCATTTGCATCTCTAATGACTCGAAATTCTCAATGCCGATAGCTTCTACCTCGTCTTTTGGAAGGAGCCTGCTGTTTGTAATAATGATTTTGCCATCTCCTATCTCATATGTTTCTTCAACGAAAACTGTAGCTGTCACTAGACCAACGAGTTTCCCTTTAGCTGAAGACGAAGCAATTTTGAAGCAAAAATGACAGGACGTTATTTTTAGCGGCACTTGAACAGGACGTTCAATTGCTGCGTGTGAAAAATTGCAAGTCGAAGCGTTGCTCTATCAAGCAAACATTCCGCAAATGGAGTTTTTGCAGCAGAATCAATTTTAAGCTATCAAATATAGCTTTGCGCCGATATAACTTTGCACCAATTTTAATCTAATTTTACAATGTTGGCAGTTTTAATGCAATTTTAAAATTCATTTATTGCATAATTTTATTTTATATCAAATATAAGCATTATTGATTTTACTTGCGTAAAAAACTTAAATATAATGTTGCATACGATAAATTCTAGTTATATCAATTAAACGAATTTGTCCTAAATTGTATACGGTTAAGTAATTTGTGTAAATTTTTGCAAGTTAAAGTTTTGTATATTTCATTTTGTTATAACGTTTATTGTTAAAAGTTACCTTGTTTTATACAAAACCAGAAATATCCTTAAGGAAGCAGGGTGATTTAAAATGCTACTTCGTGAAGGTAATATAAGGATTCCGGCAGGATGCGCTATATCGGGCATTATGAATAAAAAAGGCCTTCTGTTTTCAGGGGATGACATAGTAAAGTCCATCGCTCTGATGCATGAACGCTCAAACGGACTGGGAGGAGGCTTTGCCGCATACGGGATATACCCCGAATACAAGGACTTATACGCGTTTCACGTGTTCTATCACCACAGCGGCGCAAAAGAAGATACCGAGACATTTTCAAAGAAACATTTTGACATAAAATTGTCGGGAGAAATCCCCACCAGAAAAGTCCCCTCCATAAAAGATGTTCCCATAATCTGGAGATACTTTGTCCTGCCCAGAGAAGATAAGCTTATGGAATGGGGCTTGGCCGAAGAGGAATTCGTAGTAAGATGTGTCATGAGGATTAACTCAAACATTGACGGCGCTTTTGTGGTATCTAGTGGTAAAAACATGGGAGTTTTCAAAGGGGTGGGGTATCCCGAAGACATAGGCGAATTTTATATGCTGGACACATACAAGGCATACATTTGGACGGCACACGGGAGATTCCCCACCAACACTCCTGGATGGTGGGGTGGTGCCCATCCCTTTACCCTGCTTGACTGGTCAGTGGTCCACAACGGGGAGATCTCATCCTACGACGCAAACAGACGGTGGATCGAAATGTTTGGTTACAAATGCACACTTCAGACCGACACCGAGGTCATCACCTATATATTCGACCTTTTGATACGCAGGCACGGACTCCCCCTTGATATTGTTGTAACCGCACTGGCCGCACCGCTATGGGATGAAATACAGAGGATGGATGACGAGAGACAGGAACTTGTGAAAGCGATACGGGCAGTGTACGGCAGTGCCCTGATCAACGGACCATTTTCCATAATACTGGCCTGCAAAAACGGTATATTGGCTTTAAACGACAGGATAAAGCTTCGCCCGATGGTGGCGGCAACCAAAGGCGATTTCGTGTTTGTCGCCAGCGAGGAATCGGCCACCAGAGCAGTATGTCCACAACCCGACAGGGTATGGGCCCCCATGGGCGGGGAGCCAGTAATTGCTCTACTGGAAGGAGTTGAAGATATATGGCCATAAGCCTTCTTACACCGGAATTCATAATAGAGAGAAACGACGCGCGCTGCATAAGGTGTCAGGTATGCGTAAGGCAGTGCGCAAACCTCGCACACATATATGACCAAGAAGAAGACAGGGTTTTAGCAGACGATTCCAAGTGCGTCAACTGCCACAGATGCGTAACCCTGTGCCCCACCAGGGCAATTACTATAAGGAAAAATCCCCTTGAGTTTAAAGAAAACGCCAGCTGGACGGCAACTGCTATAAGGGAAATATATAAACAGGCAGAAACTGGCGGCATACTGCTTACCGGCATGGGCAACGACAAACCCTACCCCATATACTGGGACAGGATGCTCATAAACGCCAGCCAGGTAACCAATCCATCAATAGACCCGCTGCGCGAGCCCATGGAGCTCAAAACCTTCCTGGGGCGAAAGCCCGAAATGCTTAAGGTTGAAAACGGAAAGCTCAAGGAAAAACTACCACCTCAGCTGGAACTTGAAGTTCCCATCATGTTCTCAGCCATGTCGTTCGGCTCGATAAGCTTTAACGCCTGTCAAGCCCTGGCAATGGCAGCATCTGAGCTGGGCATCATGTACAACACAGGCGAAGGCGGACTTCATAAGAATTTGCGCAAATACGGCAAAAACACCATAGTACAGGTGGCATCGGGTAGGTTTGGCGTTGACCCAGAGTATCTAAACGCCGGAGCAGCCATTGAGATAAAAATCGGCCAGGGCGCAAAGCCCGGCATAGGGGGACATCTCCCGGGTGAAAAGGTGACCGCTCAGATATCCCAAACCAGGATGATCCCTTTAGGTTCCGATGCCATATCCCCTGCTCCCCACCACGATATATATTCAATAGAGGACCTGCACCAGCTCATATTCTCCCTAAAAGAAGCCACTGATTATCGGAAACCGGTGGCGGTTAAAATCGCAGCGGTCCACAACGTCGCAGCCATATGCTCGGGCATAGCAAGGGCCGGGGCCGATATCATAGTTATCGACGGGTTTAGAGGCGGCACAGGCGCTGCTCCCTTGAGGATACGGGACAACGTTGGAATACCCATCGAGTTTGCATTAGCCGCCGTAGACACCAGGTTAAGGCAGGAAGGCATAAGAAATCAGGTATCGCTGGTTTGTGCGGGAGGCATAAGAAACAGCGCAGATGTTATAAAAGCGATAGCCCTGGGGGCCGATGCCGTCTATATTGGACAGGCAGCCTTAATTGCCATGGGATGCCACATGTGCCAAAAATGCTACACCGGCAAGTGTAACTGGGGTATAGCCACTCAGGACCCCAACCTGGTAAAAAGGCTCAACCCTGAAATTGCCGCCAGAAGGCTTGTCAACCTCATCAAAGCCTGGGCTCACGAGATGAAGGAGATGCTGGGCGGCATGGGGATCAACGCCATCGAAAGCCTGCGCGGCAATAGGTTCATGCTGCGGGGAATAGGGCTAACCTCTAGAGAGCTTGACATACTGGGCATAAAAGCAGCCGGAGAATGAGTCATAGAGGCTTTCAATATAAAATCTAGTTAACCATTGCCATTCATCGCAATAAATAAAACATAACCAAAATTACCGTCTCTAGACTTTAAAATTTTCGCGTGCGGTGCCTCAAAGCATATCCTTTAGTAGGTTATTACAAACCAATCGCCTTTTTAGCAGAAAAATTAATCATCACCGCACAATATATATTTTATAAATATCCTGGTAAAGCGAGGAGTGTTATAGAATGGATAAATCCAATATCACAGCTCCAAAGAAGATATACGCAAAGGAAGATGTGTGTATAGGATGCAGGCTATGCGAGATTCACTGTATAGCCGCCCATTCCAAATACAGACATGACCTTATGGCGTAAATGTTACGGTGATAGACATCATGGACAGGATCATGCCACGGGTATTTGACGAAACAGCCTCTTCAATGGCACTGAAAATGCTCGAAAAGTACGAAGCCAAAGTGTTGCTCAAAACCAGTGTGGAAAAAATCCTCGGCCATCAGGCCGCCATCGGCGTGCTTCTCAAAGACGGAAGGGAAGTCCCCTGCGATTTTATTGTTTTGGCAGCGGGTGTAAGATGCAACACCGACCTTGTCAAAGGCACAAAGCTTAAGATAAACAGAGGAATCATAGTGGACACCATGATGAGGACAAATATCCCTGACGTCTATGCCGCAGGCGATGTGGCCGAGGGATATAACTTCATAGAGGAAAGAAATGCCGAAATCCCAATAATCCCCAACGCTTATAAACAGGGAGAGACGGCAGGGCAGAACATGGCCGGAGCACAAAAAATATTTGATAAGGGGTTTATAATGAATTCAATGCCCCTGCTGGACCTTTCAATTGTGAGTGCCGGCGTGTCAACCCCCGGTGAAGGAATAACCGTAAAAACCATATACAACCAGGAAAAGAACACCTATAAGAAGTTTTATATCAGAGGAAATAATCTGGTCGGCTATCTTTTAATAAATGACATCGACAGAGCCGGTATATATACCGATTTAATCAGGAGAAAGATAGATATATCCTCATTTGAACACCAGCTTGGGAGAGATGACTTCGGCTTTATATACTTACCCAAAGCGCTCAGGAGCCAATTAATACTGGAAGGATGATTGTTTATGCTATTTTCAATCGATTATTCTAGCGGTCATTAACCGATGATTTTCCATAGAAAATTCAATTTGCTGGATGCCTGCATAACACAACAACTTCTCGACTTTCTTTTTCAGTGCGCATTCAAGCAAATTCGTTTAGCAGCAACATCGGCTTTTACACTAACATCAACAATCAATTGAGGAAGGATGATTCGTATGAAAGTGATAGATGCCAGCGGCATGCACTATAAAGACCTGAATGCCATGATTAAACAGCTTATAAAAGGCAATGCTGCTGAAATACTCGTCAAGAACGTACAAGGCCAGCGATATATAGGCGACGGGATACAGGGAAACTCAAAAATCATAATAGAAGGGACCCCGGGCAACGATATGGCGGCTTATATGGACGGCGCAACAATTGTCGTACACGGAAATGCCCAGGACGGCGTAGCCAATACCATGAACGACGGCAAGGTGGTCATACACGGAAATACGGGCGACATTCTAGGATATGCAATGAGGGGTGGCGAGGTCTATATAAAGGGCGATGTGGGGTACCGGGTAGGCATACACATGAAAGAATATTTGGACAAAAAACCTGTCATCGTAATCGGTGGAAAAGCAGGGGCTTTCCTTGGAGAACACATGGCAGGAGGTATAATAATCCTGCTGGGCTTAAATGTGGATGACACACAAAAGATAGTTGGAAACTACTGTGGCACCGGAATGCATGGCGGCGTCATATATTCGCGCATCCCCATCGATAGCTACAAACTGGGAAAAGAGGTAAAACAGACGCAGGCCGAGGATGGCGACATGGAGATTATAGGTTTATATGTAAAGAAGTTCTCTGACTATTTCGGATTTGACTACCGCTCAATAATGGACAGCCAATTTGTGAAGATATATCCGTACAACCATCGCCCTTATGGCAATCTGTATGCGTATTGAGTTTGGGGGAGTAAAATACAAAAATATTTTAAGCTTGTACAAAACAAAAATATAAATTATTATATTTTTGGGAGATCTTCCTAATGATAATCATCCGGAAGGGGGAATATAATTGTTTTCTTTAGCAGAATTAGCGGCGTGGCTTACTCGCGCCGCTTTTTGGTCTATTGAAGAGGTTGAAAGAGAGATGCAATTAAGAAAATACATTGGAAGAAATAATTATATTAGTGCGATTCCAGTAATTATTACATCAGTTTCAATTTTGTTGGGAATATTCAATGGATTAAGTTCAAGCTCTAATAAAGAACTTAGTGATAGCATTTTAGATATTTTAGTGCATATAGGCTTGTTTGATAAAATCAACATTGGAAATTCACAGCAATAATTTATATTTCTATTTTTTGCAAGCCTGAAATAGCACATCTGTTTGTTGGCATAAAATTATCGCTTATGCCGGGCGCACATAAAAAAAGCGGCTTATAAGTCGCTTCAAACCCCATGTAAACCAAGGCAATAATATTAAATTTCATTATTAAGCATCATCAGCATCCGATCCCAGTTCATGTTTGATTTCCGACGCCAACTGAAACTTGCAATATCGATTATACTGCGTTTCCACTCCCATCGAGAATCATTTGCTGCGGTGTATATTTGGCTACTAATAGGCATGGGCTTGCACGGAAATTTATTCCCACCTGATTACTGCAATCCTTTCCGTTCAGGAGCAGGAGACTCACTTTTAATCTGTACTGTATACCGCATTTTATCGCCCTGCTGTGCGGTTGTGAATAAGTTTACCCTTAAATAACTACCATCTTCGCCTTTCCACATCACACTTTTCCCCTAAACACCTATATTCTCTGCATCATCAAGTACGCTTAAATCATTTCAAACGGTTCTGGAAGTAATTTTGACAAACGGGTTTTAAGCTCCTCACAAAATTTAATAAATTGTTCCTGGTTGGCAGTTGAGAATAGATATTCACCCTCGATATCGTAGTGTCAAAATTTTTTATACAAAATCAGCTTTAGTTACTGATATAACTGGTTTTTAGGGATATTTTTTTAATACCTCCTTAGAGCGGGTGGCACCTTAAAGATAAATAATACTCTTTTAAACACAAATTTATCGTTTCTCCATGCTGAATTGATAGTACCATTAACCCAAAAAGGTTGTTGAAATATCACGGCGGATATACCGCCGTAATCACAGCAATAGTTATTGTGGAGCTTGTGGCAAAGTGCATACCAGCTTGGAAATACTTGCTGAAGCTTAACAGTTCCTGCTGGGATGGCACAGTGCCGCCAAACCGAAGCGTATGGGGAAACCCCTGCGCGCATCCATTTAAAGGATGTCCCCAAATTCATTCGGGGGAGAAAGGACTTAACAACATTCCCCTGGAGCCCATCCTTAGATCTTTTCTGGTAAACGAGTTTCCTGACGGCACAGCTCGGTATAAATGGTTGCGTACATCCCTCTCTTGCGAAGCAACTCGCCATGCGTTCCCTGTTCGACAACCATACCTCTACTTAGCACAAGTACCTGATCGGCTATCTTGACAGTGGACGGGCGGTGCGCAATCACGATAACGGTGACAGTTTTCTTAAGATCCATGATCGCTTGATGTATGGCACTTTCCGTTTCCGGATCTAAGAAGGAGGTGGGTTCATCCAAGACAACTATCTTAGGATTGGCCAAAAACAGCCTGGCAAGTGCAATACGCTGGGCTTCGCCACTAGATAATTGGAGTCCACCCTCTCCGATCCGAGTGTAGAACCCCTGAGGCAGTTGCATGATAAAATCGTACGCTTTGGCCCTCTCGGCAGCATCAATAACCTCCTCCTCACTGCAGGAATCCACCCCATAACAAATGTTGTCCCAGATAGTACCGCTAAAAAGGAACTCCCCTTGAACAACGTACCTAACACCAGCACGCAAGGAGTCTAACGTGACCTGTCTTATGTCGATACCGTCGATCAGAATCCTCCCTTTCCAGGGATCATAAAGCCTTACCAGTAATCGTGCCAGCGTGCTCTTACCGACTCCACTTTCTCCAACCACGGCGGTGATTTTTCGCGGCTCGAAGGCAACACATAACCCCTTTAAAACTGGTTCCTTAGATGTGTATCCGAACCAAACGTTCTCAAAAACCACCCTGCCTTCTTTCACTGATAGTTCGATCGCATCCGGAAGCTCGTGTACCGTCGGCATCACTTGATAGTACTCTAAAAACCGTGACAGACTGGCACGCACGTCCTGGAAAGAAAGTACAGCATGAACAACAGAGGCTATACGAGGATAAAGCATCCCTGCGGTGAGTAAAAATGCCATAAGCGTCCCCAAAGTGATTTGCCCTGCCAATACCAACTTTCCCCCGTACCATAAAATCCCGAAAGACCAGATGTTGTTGACCAGCTGAGTGGATAACTCCGAAAACTTCCTGAGCATAAACGCTTTGACGTTGATGCGCATCAGTTCTTCCAGACCTGACCTGAACCTATATGCCTCTACCACCTCGGTATTTAATGTCCTGATAAGCTGAATGTTCCTAAACCTCTCAACCACGAAACCGGACAAAAATTGCGACTTACTTTTCTGAAGTAGAGCGTAGGTCAACAAGGGTTTTTGAAACCCTATAATTACAAGCACTTGCAAACACAATACAGCAAAGACAAAAAGCGCCATGCGCAAATTCCAACTAATCATAATAGCGGAAATGATAACAATAAAGAGTAAGTCAATGGGTAACGCGATAAGCAACTGATTAAAAAACCCCTGTATAGTCCCCGTTTCCCCAAAGATGCGATAATTCAGCTCCCCGCTTCGCTGCATTGACAAGAAATCTGTTGATGCTTTTTGCAATCGCCTAAAAAGGTCGTACCTCATTAACAACTTAGCTCGCTCGAAAGCGTTAACCAAAAAGTAGTCTGAAATAAGCCCCGTAAAAAACAGGATAATGAGGATGATCCCACAGATAATCAGCAGCGGTAAAAGCAAGTCCGGGCGATTGGCGTGAAAAACAACATCAATTAAAAACCTGGTTATATAAGGGGTAGTAATACCAGTTAGCGAAAATATGAAACTGGTAAAGAAACCTAAAAAATCGCGCTTCCCTTGCCCTTTAGGTAGGTTCTCGCCAGCTTCCACAAAGTGACTAGATCCTTCCACATAAGTTCAAATCCCCCAAAATTAATTGTAGCTCGCCACTTAAAATCAAAGTTCTGCCGGCTGCGCTCCCCGTGCTATAAGTTCCCAATAGAGCTCTTTTACACCAGGGTGTAAGAGCACATAGTAACGACCATCAGATTCCAACACCACCCTATAGGGCGACTCGCCATGCCGGAAATATAGCGCTTTTTTGCCGTTTTTAAATCTAAACCAGCCGGCAGAAAAACCAGGAAGACCAATCCCGTTCTCTCGCCGCGTTGCCTGCCACGGTCCGGCGCTATCCACCAGAGCAATCCGTGTCTTTTTCAGCTCTAAAACCTCTGGCGCTCCCCAGGTAGCTTTTATCAGCAGCGTCTCATCTTCCAACCGCCACCCAGAACCAGTATAAGGTAAACTTATGGCCAGCATAGCTATTAATACAATTCCGACCACTGCAATAATGCTCAATATCTCCCCAAACGACGCTTTTTTTATCACTTTTGTTAACGCGTACAGCAGTAATACAGCAACAGGAATTAACATAATTGAAAGAAAAAGGGGATGTAACGGCACAAAATAAGCTTTGATTATTTCCCAGAAACTAAGTTTATAGGCCATTTTTTCACCTCCAATTGTGCAAAAATTTCCTCTTTTCTTTTAGCTAAAGCTCTCAACTTCTCCCGGCAGGCCGTGCCCAAGTAAAAGCAAGCTTCGCACCTCCGATAGAATTTCTTTTCTACTCCCAGTTCGGTTAGCACTGCTTCCGGTCCTTCAAGATTCAGCCACCAGTAAAACACGTTCTTCTGCATTCGCTCGACAATTTCGACCAGAGACGTCCCGGAAGCCAGGCTGCCTATAGTCATGATTTCCTGAGCCTTGCTATTTACAATATGTCCACAGCAAAACAACACTTCCCCATCCGGCAAGATCACTAATGTTTGTCCCGCGTCATTACAGCCACCTCGCTGTCGTTTTTCTACATCGGAGGGAAAAAAGTGTGCTGGCAGTTTCTGCCGAGCCCGCCCCAGGGGAAATACAAAATCCTCCAGGAATTTGATCTCTTGCTGGATACCTGCATCTTTAAAAACCCTGCGCAAATAACCAGACGATATTTTAGCGCCAGGATATAATGTTGACCCTACCAATACACTCATACCCAGATCGGTTGCTGCTCGCACAGCATTAAGCACATTTTGTTCGCCCCCAAACGCTTCCAGATATGCGGCATGAAAGTCATCATAACTTATATTAAGCTCGTTTAGCCCTACCATCCGAAAGTCTTGTAGAAAGCGGTATGCACTCTCTGGGGTTTGAGCCCACCAGGCGTTAGTAACCAGACGAGTAATAAAGCCTTTCTCATGAGCCAGCTTAATCCCGTCTTGTAGCAAGTCCTGATAAAGAGACGGTTCACCACCCGTAAAAGATATCACCCGGATGGACGGCAGAATGTAAGCTTGCTCTATTGCCAGCCGCATAACATCTTTTGCTATCACTTCCCGACGCCCCGGCCCAGCAGAAACGGAGCAGTGATCGCACAAGAAGTTGCTCCTATACGTTATTATGAAAGCTAGAACTTGTGGAATCATGGATTTTCCCCTCCCTGAAAGTGCTGGTTTAAATATTGCTTTAATGCTTCGACGAACTTTTCTGGTTCGGCTGGAGATATATAAATTTTTTTGCCATCTCCAGTCTTAATTTGAACCAATTGTTTAAGATTCGTTGCATAAATCCTTACCCTGTCGTTATCATCCTTACTATAAAACAATCCATAATAACCAAATAGCCCCGCATTTGCAAAAACTTTATAGCCTATGTTTACGCTATTTACAACTTTCGCCGCAATAATCTGGCTATAAGGCAAAGAAAATGATCCCACCGGCCTATTGATAACTAACCGGTCTGCCTTGATTACATATTCGCGCACCGAGGAAAAGAAATAAGGATAAATATGGAACAAAAAAACCATTAAAGGAAAAATCCAGACCTTTGAAGCAACTGCAACAACTATAGCAAATATCGTGAGAATAGGACTTACTATATACGTCATAGTTTTCACAAAGGCATCGTATGGAGCTACTTTAAAAACTCCGGTCACGCTCATTAATTTGCTACCTCCTTTCACCGATGATTTCTCCACCCCATTAGGAGAGGAATTGAAGAGTATTTTAAACGCCCTTAATTTCTTTTTGCCAAATTGATATATCAGACGTCTTCTTCCCTCTTTGTCATTCAATTAGTAATGTAATTTATGAAAATTTTATTGCTTCTTAAACTCGTACTTGAGCTAATATTTTATTTTTGTCCGCTAATAACGAGATCAATTTTTAGGGCTACACAATTTTTACTATTAAATGACCAGCAGCTATTAAAGACACACCAACAGCATTAACAACTCCAACATACATGTATACGCCAAGTGCTATTATGACCCAAGTTGCAAGAGAAAATACTGCTTCAGGTTCTACCCCGTCACCAGATGATACCATAACTACAGGATCAACTGGCCGGTTAAGTTCAAATTCCCTCACGATAGCTCACCCCCTTTACCTCGCAGATTTTAGAGAAAAGCATCCTCTGCCGAAAATCGCTCTCCTAATGGGGGGATAATTGTCACACAAGGCAAGGTAGATCTTCCCATGCTGAGTTGCTTAAAGATAAGCGGATCGAGCAGAAACCACCTTTTACTCTCGCTTATCACTTGCCCTATCCACCGCCCGCTCTATTAGATCAATAAACCGTACCAGTGAATGCATTCTCTTTTCAACAGCCATTTTCTTCATTTCTTGTAACACAATCTTGTCATCACCATCTATCTTCTCAACCAAAAACTCCTCATCATTGGAGTAGGCGAACACCTCTTGATATTCACCAGTTCTACTTATATTTACAAAAGGCTCAAAAGCCTGACTGGAGAGGTTACGGAAAGTGTACAATACATTTTCGATGTTCTTCTTGTGCGTCAAAGCATCTATACTCGTAGAAGTGCGCAAGTAAACAACAATGTAACCCTCTTGTGGTAAAGTGTCTCCTGCCTGAATTTGTATTGTCACTTTGGACCCTGCACTCATCTTTACGTCCATTGTTCGCGCCAGGGATAAGTAAGGAGCCATATAAGCCAGGTTTGTCGTAGCAAGAACTCTTAGCAAAGCCTGTCGTCTCAAAGCTTCTAGCTCCCTGATATCCCTTTCCCACAAGTTTCCTTCCGATATTCCTGACTTTCTTTTAAAATTTTCCTTCACGTCATATCCCTCCTCAAAGTATAGTCAATTATGACTTGCTTCATTTTGGATAGTGTATATATTTTTAGGTCAAAAAGAAAGAAAAATCAGGAAGAATATAGAAAAAGAAACCACTATCAGTTTGTGACATAATAAAAAAGAACAGATTTACAAAATAAAATCCTTCTTCAACAGCATATAATTGCTCTTTTGGAAAAACCTGTAATTTACAAATTTGATCATCCAGAGATATCTATCATCATCCGTAGCGTAAAATATTAACACGTATACCACTTATATCGCAACGTTGTAAAACTTGAAAAGCAAAGGCCTATCAGTTTTAATCTCTTTACTAAAAAATAATTTTCTTTTTCGATATCTAACCTTAATAATGCATTGTTTACTATGCTATGTTTGATACGCTTGTATATACTTATTAATTGTTCACTTTTAATTGTATTTTTATCCAAATAAATTGGCAACTCTTATTTTTTTTTTTTTTTTTTTTTTTTTTTTTTTTTTTTTTTTTTTTTTTTTTTTTTTTTTTTTTTTTTTTTTTTTTTTTTTTTTTTTTTTTTTTATTTTTTTTTTTTTTTTTTTTTTTTTTTGCTATTTATATTCATTTACTTTCTATTATTTTATAATATCTCCACTTTTTATTG
>NZ_FOXR01000051.1:0-9502 GCF_900115765.1 Caldicoprobacter faecalis
GCTCTTTAAGCCTGGTAGTAGGGCTATTGGCTTGCCCCACAGGTGTGAGGTACACACCACACCTGTGTTGCCCTATTGAGTGGAATATCCACCCAATAGGGAAGACGGCCTGAAATTCGGAGCTGTCAAGAATCCTCGTCCCTTCCAGGGCGGGGAGAAGTCAAATGTTATTTAAGGCGGCTTATAAGCCGCTTTTTTATGTGTGCCCGGCATGGGCGATAACTTTATGCCCAAACAGATGTAGATGCCATTTCAGGCTTGCAAAAAATAGAGATATAAATTATACTGTTTTTATAGCAAATTAAATTTAAGCTGCATAACCGGCTGATATTGCCCCAAAGCATCATCCATTTTCTGGTGTGGCGTTTATAATATAGATGTTGCCGGTGAAAATACAAAAAAATAAAAATTTTTTTGACTCTCATGTCACAAAGGCCTTTTTTAATTTGTTATATATGTTAGGAAGATGAATCAAAGAGGGGCTGATTCCAATGGGCAATAGGATACAATATAGGGGGTGAAGGTTAATAAGGAGCAAAGCTTAAAGGTCGCGCTCTGGAACATGCAGAAAAAAGCTCCCAGACTTTTCGAGAGCGTACTTTATAAAAAATGAAGGGATTTAGATGAGAAGAGTAAAAATTTATGTTATCCTTTTATTAACTGTTCTATTTATGCCCATATTTGGGATATCGGTTCGAGCGGCTAATGTTACAGACATGTATTTTTACTTTTATTTATCTGGAAACAACTGGCGATATACTGAAGGCAGGGCTAAAGAGAACACTACTTCGGTTTATGTACATCTTCAGGAAGCACCTATATATTTTGTTTATGCACGAGCAGAGGGATATCGCACTGCTTCTGGTTCTACCACAGGGACATATTATTGGTATAATGACACTATAGGGGGAGATGTGGTTCTTCCTAAAGGACAGCAGAGTTCTATCCGCACCCTGATATATGAGAGGGGTGGACGCATAGCTCGGCTGGGTATTAAGCAGTTTACTGAGGATGGCGTCGCATATGGTGTTTGGAGTCCTGACAGCACCAGACAATACGTAGTGGTAAATTGACTAAACTATGGATAGAGCATGGATATGGACATCCATAAAGGTATTTATTTTACGGCTGTGCTTTAAGCACAGCCGTAAAATAAACAAAGTATAACTTAGGAAGGGGTTTTCCATGAAAAGGTTGATGATTTTGATCCTTTTGCTGTGTTTGCTGCTTACCGCCTGTTCATATTATCGTTTTGAAGACAGTATAAAGAGAAAATTGACTGAAGAGATAGGGAAAAATCGGCAAGAAAATCGAGAAAATGGAGAATCTGCACAAAATATCGATGAAAAATATCGCTATAGCGAGGGAGTATTTCATATAGGCGATGTTATTCCTTTTGACATATGGGGTAAAATGGAATTAACAGTAAACAGCGCAAAGGTGTTTGACAGTATGAGCGATGCGGGGATCGACAAAACAAGGCTTCACTCTGAAGAAGTCAAAGAAGATGGCAGCAATTATTTTGTCTTGCTTGACCTCACCATAAAGAACATTGATGCTTCTGGTTTGGGAAACGATGGTGAAGATTTTTATATTGACGGTGTACTTATAGAGAGAGATTATATAGGCTATCAAGACAGTCTTGTCTCGTATTTTCCAATAGCCTATTTCAGCCACTCCCCTTCAAGAGAAGATGCTGACTGGCAAAAAAATTATTATAAATATACTCTGTCGAAAGGTGAATCATTGGACTGTCAGATAGGTTTTTTTGTGCCTCGGGAGCTGGTAAAAAACAATGAGGTAGTATATTGTCTTGGTGCAAATACGAATATAATTAGGTATTACGTAGAGTTGGATTTGGAGGTAATGAGATGAAAAACATAATGAAAATAGAAATCTACAAGGCTTTGACCAATAAATTCTTTATAACTACCGTATCCATAGCCTTCTTTATCAGCCTGTTTAATGTGCTGTACATGGTGGGAGCTTACAATGATTTTAGGAGAGAGATGCAGGAAATAGAGAGGCTTTTAGGTTATGAAACAAATCCTGAGGTTCATGCATATGCGCTTTTCAATTCATGGATAGGGGGAGAAGGCAAGACGCTTTCTTTTGCTCTGTTTTTTTTCCTACTTCCACTGTTTGCCACTATACCATATGGATGGTCATATTTTGTGGAACTAAAAAGCGGGTATGTAAAAAATGTGGTGACCAGGGTCAGCAAAAAAGATTATTTTTTATCGAAATACATAGCGGTATTTGTCTCGGGCGGATTGGCAGTAGCGATTCCTCTTGCCCTAAATTTTCTTATAATGGCTTTGGTTGTTCCAGCCCTTACTCCGGACAAAAGCTATATATATTACCACTTGAGTCAGCCAAATATGTGGTCGGGACTTTATTACACTCAGCCGTTTTTGTTTGTAATAGGCTATCTTGTCATTGATTTTATTTTTTGTGGGCTTATAGCGACTATAAGCATGGCACTTTCTTTCTATGTAAAAAACCGCTTTGCTATTGTAATTCTGCCGTTTTTTCTTATGCTCGGGCTTCATTACAGCCGCAGATTTCTATATTGGATAGCTTATGTGGAGATTTCCCCCTTGAATTTTCTTCATTCTACGCCGATTGAGAATCCAGCAAAGGGATGGATAATTGTTTTAGAGGCACTGGTGATCTTTTTGCTTACTTTTACCGTGTGCATGAAACGAGGGATAAGAGATGAAGTTTTTTAAACTTTTAAGTTACGATATTGTAAACGGGATTATATATAGATATAAAAAATATCTAATAGTTGTCCTGGTGTTTTTTGTATTCTGCATCGATTTGTTCCGCACCATAAGTAGTTATTATGCCCACAGTGACGCCGTTAAACCTGCAATTACTATGGCCGATTATGTTTTTTATATCTTTAAGGGCATGAAGGAATATATACCTGCCGGCAATGAGCCTTTTAAATTTCCGGCTATATGGATAATCGTTCAACTGCTTCCAGCCTATATCACACTCGATTATCCATATAACGACCTTGAATCATTCGGACAACACGTGCTCATACGTACCGGTGGGAGGATATTCTGGTGGCTGTCAAAATGTATATGGAATATGTTGAGTGTAATAATTTTTTATTTTATGGCTTATGCCACCATAATTCTATTTTGTATTTTTGCCAAAATTCCGATAAAATTTGAGATAACCTCTGATCCTAAGTTTTTATCCACTATAATGGAAGTTGAGCATCCGTTAATAGCATCTCCTGGGGAGGTAATTGTGGCGCTGTTTTTACTTCCGCCGCTTATATCTTTGGGGTTGTGCCTTACCCAGATGACATTGTCTTTGTTTTTTAGGCCGCTTTATAGTTTTGGGATTACTGCATCTATACTTCTTTCTTCCGCTTATTTGGTTTCCCCATTTTTAGTAGGAAATTATTCTATGGTGATGAGAAATAGCATTATGATGGAAGGAGGAGTAAATACAGGCGGGGGCATTATTGCAGCTTCTATAATGGTTGTTTTATCTATTTTTATAGGAAGCATATACTTTAACCGGTATGATATTTTAAAAAGGGAGTAAAGGAGGGTGGTTATGGTTATAGAATTTATTAACGTTACAAAAACGATAAAAGGACATAAGGTGATTGATAACGTCAATGTAAAGTTCGAATCCGGGAAAATAATAGGATTGAAAGGGATAAATGGTTCGGGGAAGACCATGCTTATGCGTCTGGCATGCGGTCTAATCCTTCCATCGGAAGGTACAATCTCCATAGATGGCAAAATTTTGGGGAAGGATATTACCTTTCCTGAAAGCGTAGGTATTTTGATTGAGAACCCTGCTTTTCTTGATGGATATTCGGGATTTAAGAACTTAAAGATGTTGGCATCCATCAAAAATGAAATAGGGGATGAACAGATTAGGGAAACTATCAGACGGGTGGGGCTTGACCCGGATGACAGGCGGCCATACAGAAAATATTCCCTTGGAATGAAACAACGCCTTGGTATAGCCGCCGCCATTATGGAAAAACCTGATATTGTTTTGCTGGACGAGCCTACAAATTCATTGGATATCTCGGGTGTAGAGCTGCTAAAAGATATATTGAGGCAGGAGAGACAGCGTGGTGCACTGATTATCATCTCTTCCCATGACCTTGACATATTGCAAGAAGTATCCGATGAAATTCATGTGATGGAAAGAGGAAGACTGGTGGATCATATAGTGATGGAAGGTCCTGATAAAGGAGTGGATAAATGATATGAAAAAGAAAATTGTAATCTCGGTTTTAGCCGTATGCCTTATGGTGGCGTGGATTGTTCGTTTCATTGATGTAAATAGAAAGACAAAGGATGCCGAAATAAGACACTACGACGTTGGCGAAGTGGTTGCCATAGAGGATAATTATTTTGTGCATTCCACAGAGAATATGAATGGCTATGAAGTTATTGTAAACAGTGCGAGAGTGATGGACTATGGTGAATATCTAAAAAAATATGGATTAACGGAAAAGGATGTACAGGATAGATATCCTCCCGATAAGGTCTATGATGTGCACATTACACTTCGCAACATTGATAACACAACTGGTGGGATATATCTGCCAAACTGGATTTTACAAGGAGTGGACCAATATACCAGTATAAATCTTGAGCTTTACAGGTTGGTAAATCCCGAGGCAAATGGGGTTATAGCAGTGGCTTTAAGGCCGGGTACTGAGATGGATTTTTACCTTCCTTTTGACTTAAGAGAATATCATTACAACAAAAGGACATGGAAGAATATAGACAATTATCCAATTAGCCTTGTAGTATCAAAGTATCCTGTCAAGAAAATGATTGATATTGTAAAAAGATAAAATATGCTCATATTTATATTATAACTGCGAGATGAAACCGATATTAATTGTGAGTTAAAGAATGGGAATGAATATGATTGACATGATTTACATGGCGTTCAAAGAGGCTTATAAGCTGTTTTTTTGTATGTATTATAAAAAATAGAGGCAAATGGACAAATATTACTTAGACTATGAAACAAGTTTAGTTTCTGGGCTTTAAAATGTCGCTGATGAAGATGTTGGAAAAAATTTTTGATTTCCATTTCACAAAAGGCTTCTTTAATTTGTTATATATATTACTGTTCTGAAAAAGAAAAAAGACAATATATATTTGTTTTTTTATTCAATATTTTATGTATACGTGTTTTTTGTCATAAAATATACGCAATTCCCAATAATACTAAATGATGAAATGAGATCTATAATAGGACAAAACGTATTTCGAGACAGTAATTTTTTACCGTTTGCAAACCTTAAGTATAATTTAAAATACATTATACTAAATACAGTTATGACAATACCGTTTGGTTTTGGAATTTGTTTTTTAATTAAAACTAGCTTTAAAAAAGTCATATTATTAGGTTTTGGCTTAGGTTTTTCACTAGAGCTTATGCAATTGATTATTGCTTTAATTGTCGGATTTACATTTAGGTATGTGGATGTAAACGATATAATCTTTAATACATGTGGTGCCGTAAATAGGATATAGTTTATTTAAGTTATTCCACATGTTTTTCAAATCAATCGTGAATAAATATAATGTAAAATTTAATTCTTTTTTAAAATATATTTATCATTTGGAGTAACATATAATGGGAAGCTGAATTAGAGCTCTCTCCAAAGGGGCACTCTCGAAAGGTAGCTATGAAGTTTCAAAACGTACAGACGGCAACTGTAATTTTAGACGAATAAGCTGTAAAACATTGCTGGGTGATGCTGAAAAGTTATGGGATACAAAGGAAAAGGAAAGTATTTACTGAACTTTAATAATTATAGATATTTTGGATTGATTACTTATAGAATATGTATCGTATTGTTCACTAGGTGTTTTAATTTGCTCTATTTTTAATATATCGGAACACGGAAAGGAGAAAAGGTTTATATGATGGTAAAAAAATATTTGAAGCCAATATTTTTTTGGGTATTGTTTATATTAGGGATTTTAATACTATCAAGAAGTGTAAAATTAGCATATCGAGAAATATCTAATTTTATGATCGATAGGGGAATTGGTTTAAATAAAGATCTTTACACACTTTTTTTAGAACAATGCATTAAGAAAAATATACTCATAGGTTTAATACTATCAATATTGGGAGGGTTTGGTGGATTAATCAATATGAATAAAAAGTAAACTTTTACTCAATAGATTTATATGACGTTCACTTTATAGAAATAAGCTGGCTTTATCGGCTTATTTCTGATTGTGTGCTCATCATGAGCAATAACAATAAAAATTTTTTATTCTTGTGTCACAAAAGTCCTCTTTGATTTGTTATATATAACTATATATCTGTTTGGGAAATAATATTTGAATTACCTTCTCCTTGCTGGAACATTTATAGTATTGCGAATTGAAAGGAGTTGATGTATAAGTGAAAAAGAGCTAATTGTATTTTTACTGTTTTGTCTACTTATATTTTCCGGATGTCAGCAATTTAACTTAAATGATAAAGGTGAGTATAACAGTACTATTACGGAATCAAATCGACTGTCGGAAACTTTGCACAATGAAGAAAACCCAAATGATATGGATGCTAATTCGGATGCTTGCAGTGATTATAGTATTGTTGTAGAAGGACTCTTTGCGGGAAGATCTGGGAAAATTGAGATAAAGGACGATACGCTGGCGCGGGAACTCCTGAAAGTTATTCACACGAGAGATGAGTTATTACCTGAAAGTTACGTACGTCTTCCTTATAGACATGAAATAAAGATCATTTGCAATGGTAACGTTATACAAGAAGTGGATATTAGTTGGGCTGATGAAACATGTTGTGTTTGTTATTATGACGATAAAGAGCATCCATCTCATATTGTATTAAAAATACCAACGGATCTTGCATTGAGAATAGAAAATCATATGCTGGATAATTATTTGACCATAAGAGGCTTTTTCGGATTAGAACCCCCAATTGTTCTTTCTTATGAAAGGATAAGTAAGATAAGCATAAAAAGCCTTATTACAGGCAATGCGTATTTTGGCAATTATGAAAAAGACTCCAACAAGGATATAATCGAGAGGTTTGTTAGCCTTTATAATCAGTCGCTATCTATATATGATGAAGATTTAGAAGGTACTTATCTCACAAAACGTGAAAAGGATGTTTTATCCGGGAAGCGTTTTGATGCTGATTACAAAATTGAGGTTTTATTTGAAAACGGGGAAAAGCTTGAGCTTATGGCAGGAAATGAAAAAGGAATTTTTCGCGTCATATTTCGAGGAGAAGAATATATCATCCAAAATCATGAGCTTTATATGTATTTAAAGGTTTTGTCAAATGCTGAAACCAAAAAGCCAAATGGAAAGTATTTAAGAGTAGTTACAACTTGTGGAGAAGTGCTGATATACGATAATGCACTAGCTGAGGAATTTTATAAAGCGATAAAAAATGAGGAGAATTATCTTGAAGGTGGATTTAATTGTCCTTTTGGTGTTTATATCCAAATCAAAGAAAATGGGGAGGTAGTGAACGAATTCAGGATAACCGGCCCAAGCTATTTAGGCGAGGATGAGTATATAGCACTCACAACGGAAGGTATTAATGTGAACATCCCTGCTTTCATAGGTACAAAGCTTGAAAACGAGCTAAGAAAAAATAATTATTCATTAAGTTATAGTAACTGAGGGTATTAAGCAAAAGTGTATTGTTAAGCGTATTCAATGGGGAGTGATGACGAGATGTTTGAAGATCGAGAGTATTTTTACATTGGAGACAGGAATAAAAGCACCAACGGTAATAAGAACATCGACGGCATATGGAAGTCTGTTCTTAAGTATGGTGTGCTCACGGCTTCTCATTTTGAAGCTCGCTTTCCCGACGACCCTGCCCTAAGTGAGGGGAAAGATGAATTCCTCCAACTGCCGAAGATTTCAGTAGAACCGTGGAGCGGGATGAAAAGAGCCGTTACTGTAAAAGGCGAGATGACCTCCGAAACAAGAACATTGTTTTTGCGAATCATAGATAGCGAGGACATACGACTTTGGAATTTTGTACTCTTTAGGGATGGGAAAAAGCTTCTGTCAGTTTCGGATTGCAATGATCGAATTGTGACTGAGCATTTTGCCAAGGAGTTCATGGAGAAACTCTTTCATAGATGGTTTGAAGCCATACCGGAGCCGGAAATCAAACCCCAAGAGGGGGAAACAGGTGAATTCTTGGAGATACTCCGCGAGATGACTCAAGAAATTGTATCAATGCTAGAAAGAGATCAGTCTATACATGGATGACATCGGGATGACTGCTATGTTGTTGTTTTTGGAATGGTGACTCACCAACCCGACGCTTGACGAGTGTTTTGGATTCAAATCAATTGTTCAATCTCTTCACGCAGCTTCCGCAGTGCCACTCGGGTGTAGAACTGTGGAATGGCCACGTTAACATGGACGAGGAGGCCCTTGAGACCAGTAGGTTCACGCCCGCCTTGGCCTGCCGAAGGTTTTCCCGATGTAGAGAGGAGTTCTTCCCTTATGTAATTGAAGAGAGAATTGAATTGTTGTTGCCTAGACACCCGGCGATAGGGGCCGTTTGCCCGCTTTTTTCTCGACATCAGGACATCCCGGACAATCCGCTTACGAATCCAAGGGAGGAAATATGTTTTTGAAGATTTACCGTGGCTGATATCCAAAGAAGAAGTAATGAAACAGAAGCAATTGAATGACAATCATTCGGTAAGAGATGACTTGCTGAAGATAGAGGGAACTTTTCCTTTTAACAGTTCCTAGCTGGAGCAAACGGTGTTATTTGTATTTGACGACGACAAATTTGTATCCGGTGAATATCTATTTTCAACTGCTAACCAGGATCAATTTACCAAATTTTGTAAGGAACTTAAAACCCGTTTGGAAAAATCGCTTCCGGAACCGTTTGGAAATGATTTAAGCGTACTTGATGACGCAAAGAATGTAGATGCTCAGGGAAAGAGTGTGATGTGGAAGGGCGAAGATGGTAGTTATTTAAGAATAAACTTATTTACAACCGCACAGGAGGGTGATAAAACGCAGTATACGGTACAGATCAAAAGTGAGGCTCCTGCTCCTGAACGGAAAGGATTGCAGTAATCAGGTGGGAATAAATTTCCGTGCAAGCCCATGCTTATTAGTAGTCAAATATATACCGCAGCAAATGGTTCTCGTTGGGAATGGAAACGCAGCATAATCGATATTGCAAGTTTCAGTTGCAGTCGGAAATAAAACATGAACTGGGATCGGATGCTGATGATGAATAAGGAAAATCAGTACAATTGTCTCATTTTACATGGTGTTAAAGGCGGCTTATAAGCCGCTTTTTTATGTGTGCCCGGCATGGGCGATAACTTTATGCCCAAACAGATGTAGATGCCATTTCAGGCTTGCAAAAAATAGAGATATAAATTATACTGTTTTTATAGCAAATTAAATTTAAGCTGCATAACCGGCTGATATTGCCCCAAAGCATCATCCATTTTCTG
>NZ_FOXR01000009.1:0-81828 GCF_900115765.1 Caldicoprobacter faecalis
ACATGATATATTCTATCAAAAGCATAGAGGTAAAAAATGGATATCTATATCATACTGTTTCTTAAAAAGTGTTGCATTTAATATTGCAATTTTCAATAATTATATCCATAAAACATGCAAGAGTAAAATTGAGAATCGTAATATTCGGGATAACTATAGATTATAGGCTGGAAGCAACAGATTTTGAACAAGCGGCACCCAGCGCCAAAATATAAAAACCATGGCAAGGGGTATTACACCCTCTTACCATGGTTCCATCCGCCTTATCATGACCAGTATATCCCACCATATAGTATAAAGACAATGGCTTCGCAAAATCTACCGACATTAGGGAACTCATCAATATCTCACGCAATTTCTCCCATCATTTTTTGCCCTGTACATCATTGCATCAGCTCTCTTCACAATGGAATCCGCTGTATCACCTTCTTGGTATTCAACCACGCCAAAGCTGGCGGTCAGACTATCGTCGTTTCCCACTTTCAGCTGCATCAGTTTCTGGCGCAGTTCCTCGGCCAATTTCACCGCATCCTCCAGCTTGGTATTTGGAAGGAGGATTATAAACTCCTCACCGCCCCACCGTGCCAGAGTATCGGTTCTCCGTATTCGTCCCTTCACCATATCAACCGTGGCTTTCAGTATCAAGTCTCCCACTTGATGGCCAAAGGAATCATTGAAACTCTTAAATCGGTCTATGTCAAACATTATGAGCGTAAAGCTTTCGCCGTATCGCTGCGCCCGCAAAATCTCCTCTTCAAGCTTTTTGGTAAAATATCGGAAATTATACGCATTGGTCAGGGGATCGGTGATGGACATCTCGTAAAGCTGCCTCTCCATCTCTTTCTTTTCGGTTATATCATCCATTATGATTTGGGCACCTTTTACCATTCCATCCTTATTTAAAAGGGGTTTGATGTGAGTCCTGAGCCAGATGCTTTTTCCCGATTTTGATGTATAAGACTTTTCTACAGTCTGGGACAGGTTGTTTTCCATACACTCCTTTAATTTTTGCGACAGGCCTGCCTCGACAAGCAATGGAAATGTCAAGAAGTTTATACTACTGGTTTCCTCCACCCCCGGAGATCCGAGTATCTCCAGGGCTTTTTTGTTTATGTATACAATATTTCCCTCCACATCGCACTTCAATATACCAATGGGAGCCTCTTGTGCCAGCTCGACATACTGCTTCCTGCTCTCATCAAGTTCGTCCTCGACCTTTTTTCGTTCAGTGACATCAACCGCAAACATCATGCAGTATTTGGATCTCCTGTATTCAAAGAGCTGCAGGTATGCTTCTACGTAATACAGCGAGCCATCCTTCCTTCTGTGAACAGTATTAAGCACCACCCGCTCCTGTTTGCCATGCATCAATCCTTTAATGATTTCTCTCAAGGTTTCAGTATCCAGCTGTGGATTTATATCAAAAATCGTCATTGCCTCAAGCTCACGATAGCTGTATCCCAAATTGCTTGTGGCGGCCCTGTTGACCACCACAAACCTGAACGACTCCGGGTTAAATATATAGAGCTCATTTACGGAAGTCTCAAAAAGGCGTTCAAACATGGTGGCATACACGCTTGCTTCGTGCAGCCTCATAGCCATATCTATCGTGGAAAGCAGTGCAATCCTGTCGGTATCCTTGAGCACAAATCCATACGCTTTAACCCTTCTAATCTTCTCAATGATCTCCTTTGACGTGTTGGCGGTGAGAAATACAATTGGTACATCCTGCTGTTTCGATATGATATCCGCTGCCTCAATGCCATCCATTTCCCCGGCCAGCTCTATGTCCATCAAGATCAAATCGGGAATTATACCCTCCTCTATCCGCTGTACCACTTCTTCTCCCGTAGGCACGACCTCTACTTCAAAGCCATTTTTAACCAAAAAATCGGCCACCATGGCAGCCGTCAGGCGGCTGTCCTCAACCAGCAGAATCCTCTTTTTTTCAAGTTTTTCGCTCATATTCCAATTTCATCCCTTTGTAAAGTCAACAGATATTCCTCCTATAATCTAATCTCGCCTACTTAAAAAGTCAAGTACACAAAATCAATATGGATTATATACCCAAAACCTTACTATATATAGGTAAACCTCAGACAGCAATGTTAAACGCCGTATCGATGAGTTCAAAAACTCTGAAAATTTAAAGGCCGGCCCTAAAAGCCGGCCCACACAGCCAAAATAAAAGATAAGGAGCCGGGAAACGCCCTCTTAGCCCCTTATCTTTCATGCATCCAAGCGCTTCAGATATAGCAAAACCTCTTATCATATTCGTACCCTTATTTGGTCAGTCCCTTCCTCAGCCTTGATGCAAGTCCCCAATGAATCCTGAGAAGCCCTTATTCCCTTTATAACCTCCACCGGCGTGATGTTGCGCAGCAATACATTCCACGGCTTGGCAGCGTTATCCACGGTAACGGTGATGATATCGCCTTCTCTTTCGGCCCGCACGCGCATTTCAGCCTGGCCGTGGATGTTGGGAACCTCTGCCTCCACGGCATTGCCATCATCCAGCTGGAAGATATGGAAGGTTACATTCTGGCTGTAATCATAATCGGGCCTTGTATCAACTGCACCCACAGCAACTATGGAATTGGGCCTTACCCATAGGGGTAAGCTCATATAATCGTATTTCTCCCTTATCCATCGTCCGCCATCCACTACCCGTCCATCTAGGAAGTGAGTCCATCGCCCCTCGGGGAGGTAATATTTGGCTATGCCCTTATCGTTGAATATGGGAGCCACCAGCAGAGCCCCGCCAAGCATGTACTGCAGGTCAAGATAGCTGCACGTGGGGTCGTCTGGAAACTCGAGCAGCATGCTCCTCAGTACGGGAATTCCCTTTTGAGAAGCCTCGCAGGCCGCAGCATACAGGTAGGGCATGAGCCTGCATTTCAGCTTTGTAAAGTGCCTGACCACATCCACTGCTTCCTCGTCAAACAGCCAGGGCACCCGGTAGGAGCTGCTGCCGTGCAGGCGGCTGTGGGAAGATAGAAGGCCGAAAGCCGCCCACCTCTTATACAGGTCCGGCGTGGCGGTGTGCTCAAAGCCGCTTATGTCGTGGCTCCAGAAGCCAAAGCCCGACATCCCAAGGGATAGGCCTCCCCTCAAAGTCTCGGCCATTGACTCATAGCTCGCCGTGCAGTCGCCTCCCCAGTGAACCGGGAACTGCTGGCTCCCTGCCGTAGCCGACCTCGCAAACAGGCACGCTCCGCCTTTGCCGTACTTCTCCTCCAGCACCTCAAACACCGTCTTGTTGTATAAATAAGTATAATAGTTGTGCATCTTTACCGGATCCGACCCATCGTAATACACCACATCGGTGGGTATCCTCTCGCCAAAATCGGTCTTGAAAGCGTCCACGCCCATATCAAGCAGGCGCCTCAGCTCGGCTTTAAACCATTCCCGTGCCTCGGGGTTGGTAAAGTCGACCAGAGCCATGCCGGCCTGCCACATATCCCACTGCCACACATCGCCATTGGGGCGCTTGAGCAGATACCCGTGCTTCATGCCCTCTTCAAACAGCCTGGAACGCTGGGCAATATATGGGTTGATCCACACGCATATCTTGAGCCCTTTTTCTTTTAGCCTCCGCAGCATACCCTCAGGGTCGGGGAATACCCTCTCATCCCATTCAAAGTTGCACCAATGAAACTCCTTCATCCAGAAACAGTCGAAGTGAAACACATGGAGGGGGATATCCCTTTCAGCCATGCCATCGATAAAGCTGTTGACGGTCTTTTCATCATAGCTGGTGGTAAAGGAGGTAGTAAGCCACAGCCCAAACGACCAGGCCGGCGGAAGAGCCGGCTTGCCGGTAAGGTCGGTATACTTCTCAAGTACCTTCTTGGGTTCGGGGCCGTAGATTATGAAGTATTCGAGGTATTCGCCCGGCACGCTGAACTGCACGCGGCTTACCTTCTCGGAGGCTATTTCAAACGACACCTTCTCGGGATGGTTGACAAATACCCCGTACCCCTGATTGGTCATGTAAAACGGGACATTCTTGTAGGCTATCTCGCTGCTGGTACCCCCGTCTTCGTTCCACATATCCACCGTTTGCCCGTTCTTTACAAAAGGAGTAAACCGCTCACCCAGCCCATATACGCATTCCCCAACTTTAAGCAGCAGCTGCTCGTGCACGTACGTCTCACCGCTGTCCATGACTATATAGCCCATATTCCTGAAGCTGCTCTCGGTGACCAGCTCATCGTCTCGCCCCAGAAACTCCACCCGCCAGTCGCCCTGCTTTCTCACCCGTACCTTAAGCTGTCCCGAAATGAGCGAGGCGTATTCGTCACCATCCACGATCTCGACATTTACATCGCGCTTTTCGTTGATATTGAAAAACGGCGGCTTTTCAACCTTTCCCTTGTGATGGCATATCTTTACTCTGATAACGTCCTCCATGGGCGAGCTGAACTCCACCGTAAAGAGCAGGCAATTCAGGGTATCGCCCCTGTGCCTTATGTGCCTGCAGGGAGCATACACTATGAGGGAATTGCCCTTTATTTCCACGTCATGTACCTCTGCGGGAAAAAAAGCCTTAAGCCCTTCGCGCATCTGCCAATAACCGTTTGTAAACTTCATCCAATCACCCTTTCCTCTCAAGAAGCTTTGTGTATTTATACCTGTTGAAAACTTCTTAAAAATCCGGCACTCTTCTTTTTAAAATATTGCCGATAACACACAGAGTGGTTGACACACCCCTCGCTGATTTTAAAGCATTTTGAAGCTTAACCGAATACTTTCTTTAAAACCCTTATCCAACTGCCAAAATTCCGCTGTTGAGCCAACAAAGCGCCCTCTATCGGCTCTAGACAAGCCAAGCAGGCTTACTTCTGCCCATAATAGGCATTGGGCCCATGCTTGCGCAGAAAATGCTTATCAAGTAGCACCTGATCAATGGCCTTGACGTTGGGCGATAGAGCAAACGTGTGGAAAGCCAGCTTAGCCACCTCTTCCATCACCACAGCGTTGTGAACCGCTTCATGAGGGTCTTTGCCCCAGCTGAAAGGCCCGTGGCTTTTAACCAGTACACCGGGCACATGCATGGGGTTTATACCCCTTGCCCTAAACGTTTCGACTATGACATTTCCGGTTTCGGCCTCATAGTCCCCCTGTATCTCTTCAGCCGCCATGTCACGGGTACAGGGTATCTCGCCGTAAAAATAATCGGCATGGGTGGTGCCCAGCGCAGGAATGCCTCTTCCCGCCTGCGCCCAGCTGGTAGCCCACGACGAGTGGGTATGTACCACACCTCCAATTTCGGGGAAAGCGCGATACAGCACCAGATGAGTGGGAGTATCAGATGAAGGCCTGAGCTTTCCCTCCACTTGATTCCCATCAAGGTCCACCACAACCAGGTCTTCCAGCTTTAACTCTTCATAAGGGACACCGCTTGGCTTTATGACCACCAAGCCCTCTTCCCTGGATATGCCGCTGACATTGCCCCAGGTATATATAACCAGGCCTCGCCGGGGCAGCTCCAAATTGGCCTCGAGCACAGCCTCTTTAAGCCATTTAAGCATATTAAAACATCACCCCTTCTTTATCCTCTAGTTCTAATCGATACAATTGAAAGCCCGTTGTTTCGTCAATATATTTCCCTCTTCCTTCAATCACTAATGCTTTACTGCTTCAACCAAAAACTCAATCAGCCTTAATTATTCCCATGAATGAAAGACGGGCGTCATTTCCCTAAATTCAACATTTCCTCCACACATCTCCCTCAGCATACCGCAAAACTCGTCCCAGTCCACAGGAACGACAACCTGCATGGTGACTTTGTCGCTGTATTCCACCCAGACAACGTGTACGCCCTTCTGACGCAAGAAATACTCCACCTGTCCTATGTGAGCATAGTCTAAATATATAATGCCTCTGGGGCTCAATACCATACGCCTTGTCCCGGCCCTATCCAAGACCTCAGCAGCAGTTCTAGAATAAGCCCTGACCAGCCCATTGGCACCAAGCTTTATCCCGCCAAAATAGCGCGTTACCACCACCAATACATTTTTGAGTTCCCTGTTTTGTATCACCTGCAGTATAGGCATCCCGGCAGTGCCGCCGGGCTCGCCATCATCGTTAAACCGTTGAACCAAAGCTTCCTGTCCTACTATATAGGCATAACAATGATGAGTGGCATCAGGAAACTCGGCCTTTACATCTTGAAGCCTTTCAAGGGCCTCACCCTCTGAACTTACATAGAATGCATCCCCTATGAATCTGGATTTCTGTATCACGATTTCATGCCGAGCTCTTTGCTTGATGGTGCAGTATTCCCTATTCATCATGTACGAGCGCAAGAGACCCTCTCTTCTTCAAGAGGGAGTCTCTTGCGCCTTTCCTCCCTTTCTGACACCAAAGTTTTTTACCCCTCTGCAAGTTTTAACCTGCTGTATACCTTATCCGCCGAAAGGCTTCTTACAACAAAGTAACCGCCCCTTACACCGGAAAATATCCCTTTCTCTTGCACATCGCATTTTGCATAACGCCAGATGCCTCTCATCTTTGAATCCCCAGTATTACATCTACCGCCACCGGCTGCATCCCTTTTAAATTACACCCATATTCTTAAGATTATCTATGCTCAGCTTAACGCTCTCCAACGGCGGCCTTTGGCACACATCCTGCTCAACTATTCCCCATTGAACCCCTATTTCCCTGGAGACCCTTATGATGCCGGCAATATCGATGCAGCCCTCTCCCACCTCAGCAAAGGGCGGTTCCTGGCCCTTGATCATATCTTTGAGATGCACCATGGTAACGCGGCCCGATAAGCCCTTCAAATAATCAACAGGGTCGACGCCTGCATACTGGACCCAGAAGGTATCCACCTCAAGCTTGACCACATCGGCATCGGTGTTATCAATTAGGATATCCAGCCCATACTTGCCATCAAACTTCTGAAATTCAAAGGCGTGGTTGTGATAGTGCAGGTTAAGACCCGCCTCTTTAATTTTCTTGCCCATGTCCTGCAATTGTCTTGCAACGGCTATCCACGCTTCCTTGCTGTTCCGCCTGTTTTCAACAAGATAGGGTACTGTTATATCCTTAAGCCCGATCCCCAGCGCATAGGAAATCTCGCCGTCCAAATCTTTCTCCAGCCTCTCTATTGCCACATGGCTGTTTACTGGAACTAAATTAAATTCTCTCAACGCATCCCTTAGCTCATCTGCTGGGAGTCCACCATACCCCGCAAACTCCACACCTTGATAACCGAGTTCAGCCACCTTTTTTAAAGTACCTATAAAGTCCTTTTCGGCCTCACTTCGCAGAGTATACAACTGTAAAGCGATGGGCATTTTAACAGACATAATAAACACCCTTTCTTTATTTGATATGTACCTATGTTACATTATACCACAGTTCAAACTCTTTTGAATACGAATTTGGTCTTGAAATTAGATTTTCAATCCATTAAACTTAGAGCATGTATACTCAAGTAAACAGGTGCTGGTTTTAAAGCTTTTAATTTTGACCAAAGGGGGACAACGTTGTAGTTATATGCTGGGCTACTCATAGCATATAAGCTTTGCTGGAGGATGTTTTATGTTCGAAGCGATGCATTATTTTCTAATATAAGGTGTCACCCGAATTAAACTGAAAAATTTTTAAAATTAAAAACAGGAGGGACCATATCATGAAGAGGGAAGAAATGATTCAAAGGGCAAAAGAGCATTTCGGGAAGCTCATTGAAGAGCAACTCGAAAGGATAGAGAGGATGAAGAGCCAACAGGACTTTATCGATTACAATAAGCTGCCCACAATAGTGATCGGTATAGTCGGCGGTGATGGCATCGGCCCATACATCACCTCTCAAGCTCAAAGGGTGCTGGAGTTTTTGCTTCAGGATGAGGTGAAAGCCGGCAAAGTAACGTTCAAAGTCATAGATGGGTTGACCATCGAAAACCGCGCAAGGCACAACAAAGCCATCCCCGATGATGTATTGGAGCAGCTCAAACAGTGCCACGTAATACTCAAAGGCCCCACCACCACGCCAAGAGCGGGAGACCCATGGCCAAACATAGAAAGCGCAAATGTGGCCATGAGAAAAGAGCTTGACCTTTTCGCCAACGTAAGGCCTGTCAAGATACCCCAGGAGGGCATAAACTGGACCTTCTTCCGCGAGAACACCGAAGGTGCCTATGCTGTTGGCAACAAAGGCATTCACGTCAATGAAGACCTGGCCATAGACTTCACCATAACCACCTACGAAGGGTCATACAGGATCCTCAAAGCCGCTTTTGATTATGCCCGCAAGACCGGCTTAAACAGGGTAACGGTAGTGACAAAAGCCAACGTCGTCAAAACCACAGATGGAAAATTTCTAGAAGTAGCCCGAGAAGTGGCCAAAGAATATCCCGAAGTTGAATGGGATGACTGGTACATCGATATCATGACTGCAAAGCTTTTGGACCCCAAACGCAGAACGCAGTTCAAGGTGATAGTTTTGCCCAATCTTTATGGGGATATACTGACCGACGAGGCCGCCGAACTGCAGGGAGGCGTAGGAACCGCCGGAAGCGCCAACATCGGGAAACGCTATGCCATGTTCGAGGCCATACACGGCTCTGCTCCGCGCATGGTGGAAGAGGGCCGTACCCAGTACGCCGACCCCAGCAGCATAATCCGCGCTGCAGGCATGCTTCTTGAACATATAGGCTATGGGGATAAAGCTAAAAAGCTGGACATGGCACTGGATATTTGCGGAACATACGAGAAAAAACTGGTCATAACCGGCAGGGATACGGGAGCCACAGGCGCCCAATTTGCCGATTACGTAATGGAAACGCTGTCTGATGAAAACCTGGAGAATCGCTGGGCAGAATATACAAATCTGCTCAAAGATTGACATTTGACAGTCTCATGAATCCATTAAAAAAGCCAGGGCAAACAAGATTATAACAGCTTTGCCCTGGCGTAAATTTTATGCCAATCACTCCAAAATAATTTTTATATCCCTCAAATTTTTATCCAGCAGCTCAAGGTATTTTTTGTAAAACATATCGCTGTGCTGCTTTTCCCATTCAGCCAAGTCGGTGAGCAGCTTTTTGACCTCAGGCTCGTCCACCGCCTGAGCTGCCTTGTTGTAGAAGTGCCAAAAGTCGGTCTCTATCAAATAGGCCATACGCATTACCGATACATCCGACACCCCTACATCCGCCTCTTGGAGCATATCGGAATTATCTGCCAATATATGAGGGTCTCTGGCTTTAAAATTGTCATCCACCACCCATGAGATATCTATGGGAGCCTCTGTAAAGCCCAACTTATCATATTCCTTCTTTAAGGTGTCAAAGTGCTGCTTTTCAATTTCAATCAGCTCTTCAAAGATGCGCTTTGTCTCCTCCGAGACATCCTTCTCAGCATAAAACTCATAGAAATCCTTGGCGTTTTTCTCCATTCTCATGGCAAATTTCAATATCTTCCTGATCTTTTCCATAAAAATCCTCCTATTCGTATTATTAATTTTATGTTCTACTACTCTAATACTACTACTCTAATACAAAATACCACACTGCGATAACAGTTGGGCTCTGCTATCATACGGCATTATACCATATCAGTCTTAAATAAATCTTAAATGAAATCATTTAAATACCCCTTTATCTTTTGTATATCGACGGGCCTATCTATAAGTGCAGGGCCTTCCCTTAAGAATTCAATCTTATCGCAGTATGTGGGTTTTTCTTCGCGATAGATTATGCCAATGGGTATACGGTCCCCCCACTCCATGGCCTTTTCCATGGCCTTCAGCTTATCGGTAGGGTCATAGCTCTCATCTAGTTTGTAAACCCTTTTGCTGTACCACTGAAAGGTGTTTACCTTATTAAAGCTGACGCAGGGCTGGAGTATGTCCACCAGAGAATACCCCTTGTGCTTTATGGCCTCCACCATGATCGATGTCAAATGTTCTTTATCGCCGCTGAAGGCCCGTGCCACAAAGCCTGCACCCAGCGCTATAGCCAGAAGCACTGGGTTGAGAGGCGGGTTTATATTGCCCGCAACCTGAACCTCGGTAACATGACCCAAATCAGTGGTGGGAGAGGCCTGCCCTTTGGTAAGCCCATATATCTGGTTGTCGTGCACAAAATGGGTTATATCGACGTTTCTCCGTATGTTATGTATGAAGTGGTTTCCGCCTTCACCGTATGAATCGCCGTCCCCGGTGTGCACGATAACGGTAAGGTCCTTATTCACCATTTTGGCTCCCACAGCGGCCGGAAGCGCCCTACCGTGCAGGCCGCAAAACCCGTTTGTGTTTATATATTGAGGTGTCTTGGCGGCCTGACCTATCCCCCCAACGATTAGCACTTCATGCGGCTTTTTCCCGAGAATCTCCAGGGCATTTTTCAATGCTTCAAGGATATTAAAATTGCCACAGCCGGGACACCATGCAGCCTCTGAAATGACATAATTTGTATTGCTCATAAGCCCTACTCCTTTTCCCTCACTTTCTCAAAGATATATCGTGGGCTCATCGGCCTTCCGTCGTATTTCAGTACGCTGAAGTCGCAGAATATCCCCGCCACCTCGGCCACCAGAGAGGCAAGCTGTCCGGTGGCATTTTGTTCTACGTTTATTATCTTCTTTGCCTTTTTGGCCTTTTCCACAAGCACCTTGGTAGGCAAAGGCCATACATCGCCAAACACCAGAGCAGCATATCTTGTACGCTGCCCGCTATTCAACATCGACACCGCTTCAGCCAGCGGCCCCCAGGTTGAACCCCACGCCAAAATCAACACATCAAAGTCGTCGTCGCCCAAAAACCAGGGCTCCTGCAATTCCTGCTTCAGATACTCCAGCTTTCTCAGCCTTTTGTCCACCATCTGCTGCCTGACGTCTGCCGATTCGGTTATATGGCCGTACTCGTCGTGTTCATCGCTGTCCACCAGCACCGTAACGCCAGGGATTTTACCCGGTATGACCCTGGGCGATACTCCTGTGGGAGTGATTTTGTACCTTTTGTAAGGCTTATCCTCCACAGTATGCGTTATGTACCTCTCATGGCGTATTCCATCGAAATCAAATGGCTTTATGGTCACCGTCGAATCGGCAAGGAATTGATCGCTCAAAAGTATGACTGGAATCTGATACTTATCGGCCAGGTTGAAGGCCCTCACCGTCTGGTAAAAGGCATCTTCAGCATTTCTGGGCGCGATGACCATGCGTGGAAACTCCCCTTGGGAAGCTGAAATCACGAATTTCAGGTCGCCCTGCTCGGTCCTGGTGGGAAATCCGGTTACCGGGCCCGGACGCTGCACCTCGACTATGACCAGCGGCACTTCAAGCATGCCGGCCAGTCCCAGCCCTTCCACCATGAGGGAAAACCCTCCGCCCGATGTACCAGTCATGGCTCTTGCCCCTGCATACGAAGCGCCGATTGCCATGTTTATGGCAGCAATCTCATCCTCGGCCTGCTCAACCACTATTTCAGCGTCCATCATCTTTGAAGCCAGATAATTCATTATGCTGGTTGACGGAGTCATGGGATAGGCCGAATAGAATTTGCAGCCCGCCGCCAGCGCTCCGAGGGCAATGGCCTGGTTGCCATTAATCAATATGTTTTCGCCTTCCTTGGGCAAGGATAGGCTATTTTTCGGCAATGATAGGTTATCCCCAGGCAATGACAGGTTGTACCTTGGCTGTACCAGCTTGCTGCCCTCCAAAACGGCCTCGGCGTTTTGCCTTGCTATATCGGGCCGAAAGATCTTCGAATATACGGCCTCAACTTCGGTCGCTGAAATGCCTAGCAGCGCTAGTGCCGCTCCCAAAGCAGCGCTTCCTGACACCCTGGCATTTCCGACCCGCCTGGCGACCTCCATCAAGGGAAGCGCCATTACCCTGTCATCGGCGTGAGCAACCTGCTTATCGCAAATTACAAAACCGTCCGCCTTAAGCCTGCCTATGTGTAGGTCAACCGTTTCCTCGTTCAAAGCTATTATGCCATCCAGTTCATCTGCGTGAGAAAAAAGCTCTTGGTCTCCAAAGCGTATCTGAACGAAGTTGTGGCCACCGCGTACCCTTGACATGTAATCCCTTATGCTGAAAACCTTGAAGCCATTTCTCTGGAGCACCTTTTCGAACACGCTGGACAGGGTCTCCACCCCCTGACCGGCCGCGCCACCTATCAGGATACTGTAATCCATCTTTTCACTCCCTTGTTTCTTTCTTTAAATTACGGTAAAATGGCTTTCTTACACACTGCCTACCTTGACAAGCCGCTTATTTAAAACCCCCTTTCATATACAAAATACCAAAAACAGAATAAAGATGCTAACCGCGCACCTCCCAAAATTCCGAATGATTCTAAAGGATTTATACCACTGTATCTCGTTTCGAAAACAAAGATTCTACTCTTTTATTGTTTATGTTCAATATCGTATCGGGATAACAATATACAGCATCAAACTTCCCATCAGCATCTACAATCTTGCAATAAGTACTTACGCCGGCAGAAGAACCTACTATTCCGGCTTTTACCCCCTTGCCCGCTACCAGCATTCCTCCCAATACTATACTTTTGGGATCTTTGAAAATAATGCGGTTTTTAGCAACTATCTTGGATTGATAGCTTCCACGCCCTGTTACAAAAACGCTCCCACTGGCCAAAATCAAGGAGTTCTCACAATAGCTGAACGTTATGTTCATATTGGCGACATAGCGTTGTTTAAGGACATTTTCATACTCGACAAGCTCAGTATAAATGTGATGTATTTCATCTAAACTGTCTATCCGAAAAGCATTAACGCCAAACAACTTATCTTTTATTTTATGCAGCAATTTTAAAATATCGCTGGCTTCTTCCTCTTCCATGAGGGGCAGTATATTCTCTATATCCTCCACAAGCGTCTTAAGCTTAGTATTTTCGTTTATCAATTTATATACAACATGTCCTATGCTTCCATTCCTTTGCCGTAAATACATCACGGTTACTTTTTCAACAATAGCCTTCAATTCACGATTAATTCTTCCTATGGTAGGGAGTACAAACAAATGTTGGACGATATTGCCGCCTGCTGTGACCTTGCATTTGATGACTTTGCCGTGTATCTCTACATTTCTACCTGCTTTTATTGTCGCATGATAGCAGTTCCCGTAAATTATAATGTCCCCTCCAGCTATCACTTTCAAGCCGTCCTTTACATCACCTTTCACAACCACGTCACCATCAAACCTAATATTGCCTGTATCCACATTGACGTCACTGGGAACGGTCAATACTGGGTGTACACTCACTACGCCTTTCTCCAATACAGGCCTTCCGGGGATAGTTGCCACAATTCTGTTATTATCTAAAAGCATTGCACCTTTCCCTGCTTTAAACACCGCTTCTTGGGCGGGACGCGCTTTAATAACCTCTCCAGTAACCGTCATTCCATCCATGCCCGGTATAGCAGGAACCACCTTTTCAGCCAATATTTCCCCTACTTTAACCGTGGGAATAATGGTGTGATCCATCATATCCACTTTTTTGTCAGTATCAAAATCAGGGTTTCTATAGCTATGTTGGGTGAAAAAGTACTTTACACGGGCGTCAACGCCATCAATCGGTGGTCTCCCTTTTGCCACAACTGCACTTCCATTTCTTGGTAATTTAAGTAACTTTTCAATTTCTTCTATGAGTATGAACTCTGGTAAGACTCCATTCTTAATCAACTCTTGAATACACTGTTCAACCGTGATATCAGGTGGCGGAATTTCCTCATAATCTCCGCTAACCACAATGCTGTTGCCGGCTTTTACATCCCTCAAAAAGTACTTTTTCCCTGGTATCCTTTCGATTTTTAAGATTGCCTGCATCTTATCGGGTGTAATATAAACCTCCACGCGGGACACCGGAGGGATTTCCTTGGGTATAACCTGTATCCAATCTCTTTCTGTGACCACACATGATCCAACCGCTCTTTGGCCATTTATATATACTTCGATGTTTTGATCATTTACAATTAAAGAAGGATATTTCCCTCCACTCACGGGATTCTTGACTCTCACAACCCCATCTTTAATCTCTACTGTTCCATCAATGGGTTTAACACTTTCAATCACTTTTTCCCTCTTTTGCCTGGATACCTCTATCCTATAAACCCCTCGCCACCTGATAATTCCCCAAAGCATGGAACCCGGCGGCCTTATAGTATAAACCCTCAAATAATTTCTATGGCAGTTATAATACTTTTCAGCCCTGGATAGCGCCTCTTCTACGCTATCTGCCTTAAACAGCATGCCCTTCCCCTTTCGTCTCTTAACTAAGACGTTTAACCTTATTGATTTTTCCTTCATCCTCCTTTGTCAGCAAATTCAGAAAAATTTCCACAACCCGTGGGTCAAACTGCGTTCCAGCGTTCCTCTTTATTTCCGCAAGCGCCATTTCCCGGCTCATGGCTTTGCGGTACACACGATCGCTGGTCATAGCGTCATAGGCATCAACCACCGCCAGAATGCGGCACAGCAGTGGAATCTCTTCCCCCTTTAACCCTCTCGGATACCCGTGCCCATCCCAGCGTTCATGGTGATACAGTATATACTCAGCAATATGTACCAGCTCCGAAATGCCCTTTGCAATGCGCCAGCCAATCTCGGGGTGTTTTTTCATCTCCTCCCACTCTTCCGCGGTCAGCGGTCCCGGCTTTTTCAGTATGCTCTCATTTATACCGACCTTGCCTATATCATGGAGTACAGCCAGGAGGGCCAATTCATCCAGTTCCTTGGATGAGAGCCCCATTTTTCTGCCTATTGCCAAGCAATAGCTTTTCAATCGCTCGGCATGCTCCTCAGTCTCCGTACTTTTGGCAAACAGCGCCATAAGAATGCTGCTAACCACGGCATTGCGATAGCTTTTCTCCTCCATAAGCTTGGTACGATGCATCATCTCTTCTGCTTCTTTAACAACCTGATTCAAGCTTTCCAAGGGCTTTTTCTTTACCGCATAACCAATGGCCAGGCTGAGCTGCACCTCCCCCTCTTTCTCTTGTAGGCACCTGCTTTTTATCCTCTCCACAATTTTTTCGGCAGCCCTTGCTGTAATGCGTGGCAGAAGAATTAAAAATTCGTCTCCGTCCCATCTGGCTACTATATCGGTTCTCCTGCAGCTTTCCCTCAATATCCTGGCAGCCCTTTTAAGCAGGTTATCCCCTTCCTGAACCCCAAACATGTCGTTGACCAGCTTAAGCCCGTTGATATCAGCCACTATAACAGCAATGGAAAATGCTCTGGAAGAAGCCTGCCATCTTGCGAACTCTTCTTCCACAAAACGCCGGTTGTAAAGCCCGGTTAGCGGGTCACGGTAGCTCAAACTGTTAAACTTCTCCTGCCATACCTTTTCCTGCGTGATATCGCGAAACACCATGACTGCTCCCACTGTTTGGCCTTTCATATCTTTTATAGGCGCTGCCTTTATTGGTGTAACACTATCAGCTATCAGTACCCTACACCCTTCTTTGGTTACCAAGGCAGTATGTTTGGCCAAGCTAACAGTACTTCCTGTCCGCAAAGCTTCAGCTATGGGGTTCTCTACCATTTCCCCTGTATCCTCATTTATCAACTTAAAAACCTCATCAAAAGGCTTTCCCTTTACTTCATCCTCGCTCCAGCCAGTGATCTGCTGTGCGGCTGGATTGAGCATGCTAATCCGACCGGCCTGATCAGTAGTAACAACGCCCTCACCGATGGAAAGCAGGGTAATCCTGTACAGTTCTTTTTCGCAATACAGTTCTTCTCTATACCTTTCTCTGTCAGTGACCTCAAACCTCTCATTAAATACCGCGTCAGGCTCTGTAGTAAGGTCATTTATCCTACTCTCCTTCTCTCCCAAAGCATTCTCCAATTCCACTTCTTTGGTGACATCCTGAAATACCGTAACAAAATGCTCCTTATCTATTGCAAAAGCTGTTATCTTATACCAGCGCTTCAACGATTCCAGATATTGTTTAACCTCCTGTGTTTGTCCACTTAAGGTTACCCCTTCATATAAGCCTATCCAATCAAAAGCCCTCAGCTCTGTACCATACAAGACTTCCTTTACTCCCTTGCCTACGATAGCTTTCTTTGTTAACCCAGTCAATTTTTCAAATGTAGGATTAACATCAAGAAAGATGTAATCCTTATTCCCACCTTGCTCCTCAATCAGCTTGTGAATAGCACAGCCAAACGGGATCTGCTGCAGAATTTTTCGCATGATTTTCGCCTTCATTTTATCCCCCTTACCCCTAACTTGCTAATTTATAAAAATAAAAGGCCGTTGCAGCACCCTACCATATAGAAATACACAGCACAAGTCTAAAGTTGTGGTGCCCAACAGCCCTTCATGGTACACCAACTGCATATTTAACATTTATAGGTTTAGCTTCCATTTTATTACATTTAATGTATAAATTACCCCCCCCCCATGCGAACATATGTTTGGGATTGCTGTTGACAAAGGAAATTCCATCCATATTCCCTCTAATTGCAAATCTATGTAAACCAAATGCGAGAATGGCCATACACCTTCACCACCAGACAAATTTCAACTACTTCTCAATCACACGTACGTTCAGCCAAATAAAAAAGCTCTGCATGCCGATTGCAAAAGGAGTACATCTTCATCCCATGCAGAGCTACGTCTGTCTTTACAATCACCCTTTGTGCAACCGGCTGCCATAGAACGATAACGTTCCTTAGGCCCTTGGCTTTGCGCCCCTGCCTTTCGACAGGTTTGCCCTTTAACAAGGGTTACAGTTTTCCCCATTTTCATGGATTTAAGCCAAATACACCCCTAAAACGTATAGTAAAATTTTCTAATTTAATTATAGCAACATTTACCTCATATTTCAACAAATTACTCCATTTTTCTGCAATGTTTTTCATCGAAACTTTTATACACAGCCAACCAAAACCCCCTGATGCCAAAAATAAAAACAACCCCTCACGGGGTTTTAAAAATTTAATTATCTCTTCAGTGTTATCTCCAGTCTTCTGTCAATTCTGTATTCAAAACAGACCACCGCTTTCTCATCAGCAGGTACTTCAACCACAAATTCTATTTCGCGGGATGACTTCTTGATATAATCGTGACTTGACGATACCATCTCCCACACGCCCCAGATTTTATGAGTAAAATGCACTTCCGCTGGTTTATCCTTATGATTTTTTATTGTGTACTCATATCTGTAATGCTCAAAACCATTTAGTTTTTTACGCCCCACTTCTCTACAGTCAAAAGTTATATCAAAGGCATTACCTATCTTGAGCTTTATGTTTTCGTCTTTTGGGGTGTGATCTATAAAGTCTTCACCTATAAACTCCAGAGAACCATCGTCCTCATCCACCTTATACAGTTTGACTTTGCCTTTAGGCATAGGAATGCCCAGACCCGATTCCCTCGTGTTGGCAAACTCAACAACGATGTTTACTTTTTCATCATATACATCCAGCTGATAGTATTTCTTATATGGCACATTTAAACCGCTGAGTATGTTAATCTGCTTGGTCTGATTATCCTTCAACGTGGTAGGATGAAGCAGCGTATACATGTGATAGTCAAAAAAGCTCTTCTCTTCAGCCTGCGGCGCCATTGCCTCCTTAACATACACTCCATCCTCAAAACATTCAATCCGGCGGAGTTCCTTGACACGATACACATCACCGGCTATAAGCTTGACCTTGGCATTTTCAAACGTTGCCCCGCTCTCATTTTCAATCTCAGCCCATCCGGCGATGTTTAAAACATTTTCTGAAAGCTCTACCACATAATTGGCAACCCATTTAAATCCACGGCAGAGATAAGAAACCCTAACAGTATCCGTTCTGCTAGGCGCTATCTTCCATACAAGGGCCGGCTTCACGATTAGGCCAGACGGCAGCGACGGCAATACAATTTCAGCCTGTGAGTCAATGTATATCTCCTTTGTAGCACAATCTTCCAGAATACACTTACCTCCCTCTTCAACCGACAACAACCGGCATTTTTTCTTTTCACCAGTCTCTCTATCCACCAGCCATACATCTTTATCGATGTACTTTTGGAGGAGCTTATCCCTGCTCACCAGGTCATAATCATAGTTGAACTCAAGCACGTTTAATCCCTCAACAAGCAGCGAATCGGTTTCTATGCGCTGGGCCACATCTGCGAAGACAAGCTCGCTCTCTTCACCTGTAAGGCCAACCGTACGAACTTCTTTGACGGTTCCAAACCCTCCGTTGTAGATGGTCAAAGATACTTCTTTTGTATCCGCCGAGGTGCAAATCTTTACCATCGATTTTCACCCCCTGTATCTTAAACGTGCTGATATGCAGCTCTTACTGTGACAATTTTTTTTACAAAAATGACATTGTCTATAGGCTTCTTTATGTCCTGCTTATCACAATATATACTTACCGATTGCCCTGCTAAACGCCCGTATATCAAAAGAACCGCGAAGCTCGAATTTGACCTTACCAATAGCGCTTACATATATCTCCAGTTCACAATCCCTATCAAACACACCCGCCGTTTCAACCGAAAAAGCCTGAATTCTGCTGTACGGAATCGACGTGTAATCCACTTTGGTCCCGGTAAGGCCCTGCACGTTTACTGCGATAATGCGCTTATTTGTAAAAATTAGTTTATCCCGCACCGATTGAAAAGCTGCAATAACCTCCTCATCGTCTATCAAAAGAGGTGCTACCGCCTTTTCTCCTTCTGCCTTTGAGATTGGCGAAAGCTTAAACCAGCCATTTTTAAAGTCGATCATACCCTTTCTCCCTTCCTCAAAGATTTGTAATAAAAAGCGTCAAAGTCAAAGTTCAATTCGTTACTACATTTAAATAAGATGCAATCACCATCAAGCCTTTTTTATCAGCTCCTGCCTTTCATACGTGATACGCTCAATCTCTCTTTCAGCCTCATCAAGGGCTCTCTCAAGCCTTTGCTTAACATTCTCCACCTGCCTCAATACCCGCATTGCGCTTTCCCGCGATTCAGAAATCCGCGATTGAACAACCCAATCGGCAATTAGCCCATCAAAGAAGAAGTCGGCAAAGGTGGCAAAGGAGCCTATATCTATATTCAGATGCTGAAAGCTGCCCACATCCATAAGTTCCCTCTCCAGCCTGCGCAGCTGATATTGTACTTGACTTACGGTAGCTTTTGCATCATCAATGTAAGAATGTTTGATGGCTGTGGATAGAATCCCTCCTCCTATGATGTCCCATGTACCCCAACCACTAGCGCTATTAAGGCAGCTCAACACCCTCTCCAGTCCGGCCATTGCTGCATTGGCCGCTTCTAACGCTTCCCTGATCTCCTTTGCCTTTGCACGGGCTTTTGCCAGCTTTTCAGAAAGGTCTGCCAGTTCCCTGGAAGTGCCGTCGTGCATTCCCTCCAGGACTTTTTCCTTTTCCCATAGGAGGTCCTGGTATTCCCTTTCCAATACATTTATCTCTCCAAGCTGCAGCTTAAGATCGTGGATTTCCTTTTCCAGGGCATCCAGCTCATCCCGGCACTGGTCATACTTAAGCTTTGCAGCCAGATACTCCTGCCGCTCCTTGTCCAGCCGTTCTTCTTTCGTCCCCAGAATAGAATAGAACAGGTTGGTAAGGTTCATCCCTTCCAGCTGGGCCACATCCCTTTTTTCCTTCTCAAGCTGGTTTTTAAGTTCATCAATGCGCTTCTGTAACTCGTTATAGCTCTTCTCTGCAGCCTCCAACCTGCGCCGGATTTTGTAGCCTTCCTGGATTCGCTCTTGAAGCTCTATTAAACGGCTATTCAATTCTTCTAACATGGCAACACATCCTTTCCCTTGAAAGGCAATCTATACCTTCCAGTTTTTATACTTTTAAAATATTATACCATTAAAAACAGATTATAGCAGGCACCAAACATTAAATTTTTGTATAAAATCCCTTGGCTAAAAATACTATCACAAGCGAAATGAGCATGCCTTTATTTGTAGCGGAAAAAAGTACAAAAATTCAGTATATAAAACATTAACAGGGGTGTTTTATTCAAACACCCCTGTCTCAAGTCACGCTCTCCCCTCATTTATAGCCCTTATCTTGCTCGGATCAATTTTGGGCTTCCTGTCATATGTCATAAGGCCGTTAACCTCCTGCTGCACATCGGTAAGCTGGGTATAGCAAAAGCCGCATATATAGTCTATCGACATGATAGCGCGAGTCAAACCGGCAAAGCGCTTCAAAAACTCCTCCTCATCAGCAACCTTATCACCGTATCCCCATCCCTTGCCCGATGCAAAGGCTATACCGCCATACTCAGTTATAAGCACAGGCTGGCCTTTATAACCATACCCTTCAGCAAATATGAATTTCCCCGCAGGAGCGCCATTTACCACCTTATCTTTGTCAGCATAAACCCTCCTCAAATCCTCTCCATTTGAACGGTAATCGTGTATGGTACACAAATCTGTATCGGTATGTTCCCATCCGTCATTGGATATCACCAGCCTCGTTCTATCCAGGCTCCGTATCATATTGACGACAGCCACCGTATAGCTCTGCTGCTGCCTATCCACCATTACGTTGGGCACACCCCAGGACTCATTGAATGCCGTCCAGGCTATGATGCAGGGATGATTGTAATCCCGCTCGATGATTTCCTGCCACTCCTTAATATACGCATTGGCTGCCCTTGGGCTGTATTCATAATATGAGGCCATCTCGCCCCAGACCAAAAGTCCCAGCTTATCGCACCAGTAGAGATACAATGGGTCCTCCACCTTCTGATGCTTCCGTACACCGTTATAGCCAAAGGCCTTGGTCATTTTTATATCGTTTATCAAAGCCTCCTCGCTGGGAGCAGTGAGGTTTGACCCGGGGAAATACCCCTGATCCAGTATCAGCTTTTGATAATAAGGGCGATTGTTTAGTAGCACCTTGCCGTCCTTGACCGACACCTTGCGCATGCCAAAATAGCTGACAACATGGTCAACCGTATCGCCTTTTTCATCCACCAACGTAAACGTTATATCGTAAAGATTTGGATTTTCCGGGCTCCACAGCATTAAACCCCACTTGAAGGCATGGCTTATGACGCTCACCTCGAAAATGACCCGCTGCTGAAGACAGGGCACAACAACTGAAGCTACTGACACGCCGCCAAAAGATATACAGGCTTTCAAGGTGCAGCCGACGGCTTGTGGAGTAAGGAAAGCCTCTATGTTGACAGTGCCTTTGTCAATATCAGGAGTCATGCGGACGTTGACAATATGCGCCGGGTTTACGGGCTCCAGCCACACCGTCTGCCAGATCCCAGAGGTACGGTCATACCAACAGTCAAAAGGCTCATCCAACCACGACTGCTTCCCACGAGCCTGCTGGCGTTCGGACGATATGTCGTCCGCTTTTACCACCACTTCATCGCTGCCATCCCACCTTAGAGCATCGGTTATGTCAAAGCTAAAAGGCGTATGGCCACCGGTATGGCTCCCCATATATACACCGTTTACCCACACTTTAGCGTGGTAATCCACTGCACCAAAGTGCAATATAATCCTTTTGCCCTTCCAGCTGTCCGGCACTGCCAGTTTGCGCCTGTACCATATGTGGTCATGGCGCGACGTATCCCCTATGCCGCTTAACTCGCTTTCAAAGCAAAACGGGACATTTATGGTACGTGAAAAAGCGTGCCCTTTATACCACTTCTCCCTCTCCCCGACATCTTCATCATCGAATTCAAACTCCCACACCCCATTTAAATTAAGCCAATCTTTTCTCACAAAATTGGGACGCGGATACTCAGGCCGTGGTATGCTTGACATGAAAAACCCTCCTTTTTCAAGCTTATACACCAATTTGTTCATTGCTCAAAAGCGTTTTTTTCCGCCAGTTGCCTTTTTTGTAGAAAACCGTGGTGATTATGGCACCACACACCCAGGCAATCAGCAGGGATATAAACACAGACTCTGGCCTGCCAGTGGGATAGGCTTCACTTCGCGTCAGGTAGGCGATGCCGTAGGCAATGGGCACACGCAAAGCAATTGTGGTTATAAGGGAAATCCACATGGGCGTCATGGTATCGCCTGCCCCGCGCATAACCCCCGACAGAACCTGCGTCACCGCCATGGCGATATATCCCGCCGCAAGGATGCGCATCATGCGCATGCTTAAATCCACAAGCTCAACGGTACTGGTAAATATGTTCATGAGATACCTGCCAAAGGTCAATATGATTATTGTAATTATGGTAGAAACGCTAACCGCGATTATAAGACCCTCCCGGGTTCCCCTCTCCACTCTGTCCATCTTTCTTGCACCAACGTTCTGCCCTGCAAAGGTAGTCATGGCAACGCCAAAGGTAAAGTTTGGCATCATGGCAAAACCGTCCACGCGCATGACCATGACGCTACAGGCGATAACCATTTCACCGAAGGTGTTGGTCAAAGACTGTACAGCAATCATTGCAAATGAGAATATGGCCTGAGTCAGTCCGGATGGTATCCCGAGCTTTATCAGCTGAAGTACATACCTCTTCAGCGGCTTGAGCACCTTCCAGTTGAGGTCAAATACTTCATCCATTTTTTTCAGCTTAACGAGGCACAGGACGGCAGATACCATCTGCGCAATAACGGTTGCCAGCGCTACCCCGGATACACCCATATTAAACCCTGCAACAAACCATATGTCCAGTACCACGTTGAGAGCGGTAGATATAAGCAAAAACACCAGCGCCGAAAGCGAATCTCCCAGGCCGCGCAGGATTCCCGATAAAATATTAAAGTACGAAAAACCCCAGTTGCCTACTAACAATATCAATAGGTAATTGGCGCACCAGTCTAAAATGGACTCGGGCGTATTTATAAACACGAGCATAGGACGGACCACAATGGGCCCCACCACCATTATTATCAACGACGCTATGGCCGTAAGGGTGATACATACACCAATGGAACGTGAAAGCCTTTCGCGGTCCTTTGCCCCGAAATACTGCGCGACCATTATGCCCGCACCGGTGGCCACCGCTACAAAAAGCACAAGCAAAAAATTCAATACCGGGAAAGCAGTACCCACAGCAGCAAGGGCATTATCCCCCACATACCTTCCAATGACAATCGAGTCAACGGTATTATAAAGCTGCTGCGCCACATTGCCAATAAGCATGGGAATGGAAAACTCGATTATTCGCTTCCACGGTTCCCCCACTGTCATATCTCTTGGAGCAAACAAGTCTGCAAGCCTTGCCATATGTACATTACCAACCCCTTTTTTATAAACCCCTTTTCTGTGTATTTCGCTGCTATGAATATCCTTTCACCTCATTTTAACAAACATCCCACAAAAGGTTAAATGTGCATAGCCACCCCACCCCCTACGTATCACATATCAAGCAAAACCCAACACTTATTTTACCATATTTTTGTGAAATAGTCTCGTCTTACGAACTTTTTGTCAGCTCTGAAATCCCGAAAAGAAAGCTTTTGCTACTGTCACAAGTTATTGACAAATAACATGACCGTGATTATTATATTACTCATATAGGATTACTTAAAAATATTCATTATTAAAGAAGGCTGGTTTGATAAAAACCACCCTAAGCATATAAACTTTTAATATTGGGTAAATAACGAACAAGGGGGGTAAAAATAATGCCTACTGGAGCGCATGCCAATGAGGCACATGCCAAGCTGGAAGCATTAAAAGATTTGCTCAAATCCATGGGAAGCGTCGTCATCGCCTTTTCAGGAGGAGTGGACTCTTCATTTCTCGTAAAAGTAGCCCATGATGTTTTGGGGGATAAGGTGCTTGCTGTGACCGCCAGATCCTCTACATATCCCGAAAGGGAATTCAATGAGGCAGTGCAGTTTGCAGCCGAGCATGGAATTCCACACAGGGTAATAGTATCGGAAGAGCTCGAAGTGAAAGGCTTTTCTGACAACCCTTTAAACAGGTGCTACTTATGCAAACATGAGCTGTTCAGCAAGATCAAGAAGCTTGCAGAGGAAGAAGGCTTCAAATTTGTAGCCGAGGGCTCAAATTATGATGACCTCATAGGAGACTACCGCCCCGGCCTTCAGGCGGTGTCAGAACTCGGTGTGGTAAGCCCTTTGAGGGAAGTCAAGCTCACTAAGGAGGAAATCAGGCTGCTGTCAAAAGAGATGGGCCTGAAAACCTGGAACAAGCCCTCTTTCGCCTGCTTGTCATCAAGATTCCCTTACGGAGAGAAGATAACGAAGGAAAAGCTGGAAATGGTGGACAAGGCAGAGCAGTTCCTTATAGATCTGGGCTTCAGGCAGGTCCGCGTAAGATATCACGGCAGCGTAGCCAGAATCGAGACAGATGAAAACGGCTTTGACAAATTCCTGGATAAGCAGGTAAGGGAAGCCATATATTCAAGGTTCAAAGAGCTGGGCTTTCTATACGTCGCCCTTGACCTTAAAGGATACAGAACAGGAAGCATGAACGAAGGTTTTTTCAAAAGGGGTGAGGCAAATGCATAAGGCTGTGCATACCGATAAAGCTCCCACTGCTATAGGGCCATATTCTCAGGCTATAGACACAGGGGCTTTGATTTATACATCGGGGCAGATCCCAATAGACCCTTCAACCGGCCAGGTGGTAAGCGGCGGGATTAAAGAGCAAACCGCCCAGGTGCTGGAAAACCTAAAGAACGTGCTTGAAGCCGCAGGGAGCGGCATGGAAAAGGTGATAAAGACCACCGTATTTATGAAGGACCTCAGCGATTTCTCGGCCATGAATGAGGTGTATGCAAAGTATTTTTCCGAGCCGTATCCCGCAAGGTCGTGCGTTGAAGTAAACAGGCTGCCCAAGGATGTATTGATAGAAATCGAAGCCGTTGCGCTAAAGTGAAAGAGGAGCGGTGATGTTTCATGGGGATATCCAAGCAATTAAAACTCGAAACCAAAGTAGTACATGGATATAAGGGCTATGACCAATACACCGGCGCGGTAAGCTTTCCGATATATCAGAGCGCTACCTTTAAGCATCCGGGCCTGAATCAAACAACAGGATACGATTACTCCAGGGTTCAAAACCCAACAAGGGAAGAGCTTGAAAATACCATTGCAAACCTTGAAAATGGAAAACATGGTTTTGCATTTTCAAGCGGTATGGCCGCTATTTCAACAGTGCTTTCTTTATTTGAGCCAGGCCAGCACATCATCGTTTCAGATGACCTTTATGGGGGTACATACAGGCTGTTTGAAGAAATTTACAGGCGATACGGTATTGAATTCACTTATGTAGATACCAGCCGTATCCATGAAGTAGAACAGGCCTTAAGAAATACCACAACAGCAATATTTATCGAAACGCCTTCCAATCCCATGATGAAGGTTACCGATATTGCCCTTACAGCCGCCCTGGCAAAATCAAGAAAAATACTGACCATTGTGGATAATACCTTTCTTACCCCATATTTTCAAAGGCCTCTCGAACTGGGAGCCGATATCGTAATCCACAGCGGGACCAAATACCTCGGAGGCCACAACGATACATTGGCAGGATTTATAGTTGTAAACGACGACGACATAGCCGAAAGGATAAAACTGATACAGAAATCCGAAGGAGCGGTTTTAGCTCCCTTTGATAGTTGGTTGATCCTCCGGGGAATCAAAACGCTGGCAGTAAGGCTTGAAAAACAGCAAGAAAATGCGCTGACTATCGCTAAATGGCTGCAAAACCATAAGAAGGTTGAAAAAGTGTATTATGTAGGGCTGAGCGATCATGAGGGCTACGAGATTTCCAGGAGGCAGGCTTCGGGTTTTGGCGCAATGATATCATTTTCAGTTAAGGACACAGCACTGGTAGAACAGGTCCTTAAAAGGGTACAGGTAATTATGTTTGCCGAAAGCCTTGGAGGCGTAGAAAGCCTCATAACCTATCCTATTGTACAGACACACTCAGCTATACCTGAAGAAATGAGAAGGCGAATTGGCGTTACAGATAAACTTCTTAGGCTGTCTGTAGGAATTGAGGCGGTTGAAGATCTTATATCCGATCTGGAACAGGCGCTGGACTAAGACGTGAAACAAATTCCGTTTGCCAGCCCCGCTTATGCAGGTAAATGATAGTTTCCCATAATCAAGTCAATAATCAAGATAAGGTGATATATATGAGATTTGCAACAAAACTAATTCATAACGGAAATGAAATGGATAAAAATACGGGAGCGCTCAGCATACCAATATACCAGGTTTCAACCTACCACCTGAGAGACATCGACCAACCACAGGAATACGAATACTCCCGCTCGGGCAATCCAACCAGAAAGGCCCTTGAAGAAACCATAGCCATACTGGAGGGAGGCGATAAAGGCTTTGCCTTTGCTTCCGGAATGGCCGCAATATCCTCGGTGCTCTCGATTTTTTCTTCGGGCGATCATATTATAGTGAGCCAAGACGTGTATGGCGGGACCCACCGGATCATAACATCGTTCTTCGCACGCTATCACCTCTCCGCCAGCTTTGTTGACACAACAGATATCGATGCTGTAAAGAAAAGCATCACCCCCAATACTAGGGCGATTTATGTCGAAACGCCTTCAAATCCCTTGCTTAAAATAACTGATTTAAGGAGCATAGTTAAAATCGCCAGAGAGCATAACCTTATCACCATTATCGACAACACCTTTATGTCGCCCTATCTGCAAAGGCCTATAGAGCTTGGGTTTGACATTGTAATTCACAGCGCTACAAAGTTTATCGGCGGACACAGCGACGTGATTGGAGGCCTGGTAGTGGTCAAAGGCGCTGAATTGAGCCAAAGGATATATTCAGTGCAAAATGGCTTTGGCGCAATTCTTGGCCCTCAGGACAGCTGGCTGCTTTTAAGAGGCTTGAAAACGCTTAAGGTCAGGCTTGATTATCAGCAGGATAGCGCGCAAAAGCTCGCAGAATATCTGCAGAAGAATAAAAATGTAAAACAGGTATACTATCCAGGGCTTCAAAATCACGAGGGCAGAGACATTCATTACAGCCAGGCGGATGGAGCAGGAGCTGTGCTTTCTTTTAAAACCATCGATGCTGAAAAAGCAAAGAGTTTCATGAAAAAAATAAAGCTAGCCGCAGTGGCTGCAAGCCTCGGCGGAATTGAAACCATCGTATCCTATCCGGTTAAAATGTCGCATGCCGCTGTACCCAAATCAGAAAGAGAAAGGCTGGGGATAACAGACGATTTGATAAGAGTATCGGTGGGGCTTGAAGACATCGAGGATTTAATTGAAGATTTCGAAAAAGCGTTATATTGATTCTTTTATGTTGATTCTTAAAACTCCTAACCAAAGGCTTACCTTAATTCAAGGTAAGCCTTTTTTTATAAGTTTTTAAGTTTTTACAACTATTCATATTATTCATATAGGAATTATTTAAAATAACTGTTGACAGCCGTTATGTTTTTAAATAAAATTAAATAGTACTAATCATATAGGAATAGTATTATTTGCAGGAGGGTTGGAAATGAACTTGCACCATCCACGCCACTATCATCACACACATTTCGGTCATAAAGAGCGGGTTTACTACCATCATGCTGAAAACTTCAACGACTACATCCAGGCAGTAGAGGAATATAAAAAAGCTTTCCTTCAAAAAGCGATGTACTGAAATATACCCCCGACCCGGCAGTCAGGGAAATGCTTCTACATATGGAAAAGGCGGGATGTGAAACCTGCTTTGACCGCTTTGACAAACAAAAACCTCAATGCTCTTTCGGTATAGCAGGTGTATGCTGCAGAAACTGCAATATGGGTCCATGCAGGATTACCAAAAAAAGCCCCAAAGGAGTATGCGGCGCAGACGCCGACCTTATTGTGGCCAGAAATCTTTTGCGTTGGGTTGCAGCAGGAGTGGCAGCTCATGGCGCAAGGGGCCGCGAAATAATGCTGGCTTTAAAAGCTGCCGCTCAGGGTCTTCTAGAGATGCCCATTGCAGGAGCTGATAAGTTGAAAAAGTCGGCCGTCCAGCTTGGAATCAATACAGAGGGAAAAACCTTGGAAGAAATAGCTTCTGAGGTAGCCGATATTCTCATCGAAGATTTATGCAGAGCGGTCCCTGGCAAACATAAAACCTTGCACGCCTTTGCACCAGAAGAAAGAATAAGAGTATGGGAGGAGCTTGATATTCTCCCCATCGGAGCCTATCACGAGGTGTTTGAGGCTCTTCACAGAACAAGCACGGGGACCGATGGAGATTGGGAAAATGTCATGAAGCAGTTCTTAAGGTGTGGGCTTGCATTTGCCTGGACCAGCGTACTTGGTTCCTCCATAGCCATGGACAGCCTTTTCGGCATGCCCCAAAGAAGAACGGTAAGAGCAAATTTAGGAGCTTTGAAAGAAGGGTACGTCAATATTGCCGTCCACGGGCACTCTCCGTTGCTGGTTAGCGAAATCGTAAAACAAGGAAGAAGCCAGGAGTTTATAAACCTCGCAAAACAAAAAGGTGCTTTGGGCATTCAATTTTACGGCATATGCTGTTCAGGGCTTTCTGCAATGTATCGTTACGGCGGAGTCATTCCGCTATCAAATGCCATTGGCGTAGAGCTGGTGCTTGGCACAGGCGCTATTGACCTGTGGGTAGCAGATGTTCAGGATGTATATCCTTCCATCATGGAAGTGGCGAAATGCTTTAAAACAACTGTGGTGACAACCAGCGATTCTGCAAGGCTACCGGGAGCCGAACATTACGGATACGACCACATGCATTCGAATCTGAGCGAGACCAAAGCGCTCGCAAGAAAAATCATAAAAAGAGCTATTGACAGCTTTGCATCGAGGAGGGATGTTCCTGTCTTCATACCCCAATATGAAGTAGAAGCTGAAGTAGGCTTTTCATTGGAGTATGCTATCAGCCATTTTGGAAGCATAGAAGTAATAGCTGATGCCCTGAGAGACGGCAAGATCGCAGGAATTGTAAATCTCGTGGGTTGCAACAACCCAAGAGTGATTTATGAAAAGGCGATTACAGACATCGCATCGATCTTAATACAAAACAACATCCTCGTTCTGACAAACGGCTGTGCTTCATTCCCTTTGCTGAAATTGGGCTTTTGCAATAAATCCGCCCTTAGCATGACCGGGAGTGAATTAAGAGAGTTTCTCCAACCGGATCTCCCTCCGGTCTGGCATATGGGTGAGTGCCTTGACAACGCGAGAGCATCTGCGTTTTTCAGAGCGCTGGCTGATGCCTTAGGTAAAGATATAAAAGATATGCCTTTTGCCTTTGCAAGCCCAGAATGGTCCAATGAAAAAGGAGTCGGGGCAGCTTTGGGATTCAGGCTCCTTGGAATCAACTCTTATCATTCGGTTTATCCACCGGTGCAGGGTTCTGAAAAGGTGATGAAATTTCTATTTGAGGATACGCAAAAGACTCTGGGCTCGGTTATGGTTGTGGAAGTAGACCACGAAAAGCTTGCTGAAAGAATAGTGTCAGATATAAAAAACAAGCGAAAAGCCTTGGGATGGGAATAAAAATCATTACAACAATCAGAGACAAATCGGAGGTAAATATTGGAGGGAAATATTAATGAAGGAAAAATTTATTAGAGCCATCTTTGCCCTTATATTAGCGCTTTTGATGCTCAACCTAGCGGGCTGCAAATCAACATATGAGACAAATACACAGGCAGAGACAAAAACGATAAAGATAGCATATATTCCAATTACGCATGCAGTCCCGCTGTATATACAAAATGAACTATTAAAACAAAACCCACAGGATGTAAAGCTTGAACTCGTTAAGTTTAGTTCATGGCCTGAGGTTATAGAAGCTTTAAATGCTGGTAAAGTAGATGGCGCCTCCATATTGATTCAGCTTGCGATGAAAGCCCGAGAACAGGGAATTGACTTAAAAGCCGTTGCTTTAGGCCACAGAGACGGAAACGTTGTTGTGACATCAAAAGATATAAGCAGCGTTGCTTAATTAAAAGGGAAGACGTTTGCAATTCCCCATCGGCTTTCTACCCACAATATTTTGCTGTATATTATGCTAAAGAACAATGGGCTTTCATACAATGACATAAACGTAATAGAACTCTCCCCGCCAGAAATGCCCGCAGCTCTGTCGGAAGGAAGGATATCCGGCTATTCAGTTGCAGAACCCTTTGGCGCTGTGTCGGTTGCCAACGGTAAAGGAAAGGTATTGTTTGACTCTCAAAACCTGTGGGGGAATTCCGTTTGCTGCGCTCTTGTGCTGAGAAATGATTTCATTCAAAACAATAGATCCATCGCAGAAAAATTTGTACAGGAGTATGTAAATGCAGCCCATAAAGCAGATTTAAAAGACCGCGCTACATTGGATATCCTAACAAAATACTTAAGAACCGACTCACGCGTCCTTGAGCTATCGCTCAAATGGATTTCTTATAAAAATTTAAAACTTGAGGAAAAGGATTACAATGACCTTTCAAAATACCTTGTTGAAATGGGCCTTATAGAAAATCCTCCTCCATACAGTGATTTTGTAGACAATACACTAATAGATAATGCGAAGTGATGCTGTTATGGGGAAAATAGTAAAAGTTTTAAAAGTTATCTCAAGTTTGGCTTTATTCGTTGGAATATGGGAGCTGATAGTGCTTACAGGAAGATATGAACCATCCCTCCTTCCCTCCCCTGTAAAAGTGCTAGAAGGAATGGGAGAACTGGTAAAAGACGGAACCCTTATTACCCATTTTAAAGTCAGCCTGTCAAGATTTATAACGGGATATACTGTGGCTGCAGTTACAGGAATAAGCCTTGGCCTTGTCTTAGGCTACAATAAAAAAGTATGGGAATTTGTAGAACCCGTTGTGCAATTGTTGAGACCTGTGTCTCCCATTGCCTGGTTTCCTTTTATCGTCCTCTGGTTCGGCATAGGCGATGTTCCTGCAATCATCATCATTTTCATTGCCGGGTTCTTCCCTACCCTTCTTTCCACAGTTTCCGGAGTTAGAAAGGTGGATCCTGCTTATTTGAATGTTGCAAACAATTTTGGCATTCGGCAACCACACTTGCTTTTTAAAATCATACTTCCCGCCGCCTTCCCAATGATTGCTAACGGGCTGCACATAGCGCTGGGTACAGCGTGGGTTTTCCTGGTTGCCGGGGAAATGGTAGGAGCGCAATCCGGCTTAGGATACCTGATAATAGATTCAAGGAATTCCTTAAGATCGGATCTAATTTTAGCGGGCATAATTTTTATTGGCATATCAGGGCTCGTTCTGGATCGGCTGATAAAACTTCTGGAAGGCTATATCGAAAGACAATGGGGAGTTTCAGAGGGGAGGAGGAACTAATATGTACATTTCTATCGAGAAAGTATCAAAAGCTTTTACGTTGAAAGATAAAAGCACCTTGACAGTGCTCGATAAAGTTGATTTGTATATAAAAGAAGGGGAATCTATATGCCTTCTTGGCCCCAGCGGTTGTGGAAAATCCACCCTTCTAAACCTGATAGCGGGCTTTGACACACCGTCTACCGGCACCATCAAGATAGACGGAGATACCGTTACACAGCCCTCTATTGATCGCATAGTTATATTTCAAAATTATGGATTACTGCCGTGGAGAAATGTAATAAAAAATGTGGAACTTGGCCTCGAAGCTAAGAAACTAAAAAGGAAAGAGCGCCGTCGAATAGCGGAGGAATATATTAAGCTCGTGGGGTTATCGGATTACAAAAAACATCATCCACCACAACTATCAGGAGGAATGCAGCAGAGGGTTGCGCTGGCAAGGGCCTTAGCAGTGGAACCCAAGATTTTGCTCATGGATGAACCTTTTGGAGCATTGGATGCCATGACCCGTATGCACATGCAGGATGAAATAGAGAGGATATGGCAGGAAAAGAAAAAGACAATTATATTTGTAACACATGATATTGAAGAAGCTGTCTTTCTAGCCGATAGAATCGTCATCATGACACCCTCTCCCGGAAGGGTTAAAACCATTATTGAAGTACCATTGCCAAGAAAAAGAGACAAAACAAGCCTTGATTTTCTTAAAATCAAGGACAAAGTATTTACGGAGTTCAATCTCAAATAAAATTCTTTTTTCAGCTTATCCCAGTTGTACCTTGCCACATCACCTCACCACCTTAGATTTTATGCATGAAAAAAGGGCCTATTTAGGCCCTATCCTTGTGTGGTTGTTTTTTTAGTTCTTTTTTTCTATTTAGCACAAAATACGATATTTGCATAGCAAATACAAGCAATATAATCATAATAATTACTACTGCAATCATAACAATTACTACTATGCTATTGTTTTTATTTAAAACAAAGAACATTTCTCTGCCTATAACTAGCCATATTAATGCAACTATAAATGCCATCATAGTCGTCAATATTATCGTTTCTGCTTTTGTTTCCGATTTTAGTTCGCTGGCCAATGAAAGAGCCGTTACCTTTTCTGTTGTTTCTTCAACAATTTTATCATTACCTAGATTAGAGATAATCAGTTCAATCATTTCTTTTCTCTGCTCTTGGGGTATTAGCTTGATGTTAATTATTTCTTTCACTAATACAGCTCTAATCTGGTTAATGTTGTATAAATCTTTTACATTTACATTTGATTCCAACGATACCGCATAGATAATTTCTTCTATTACAGTTTTATCTACATTTTTAAACGAAATTATATAATCGGTTAGCAATTCTATTATATTGGAATTAGCACTATTGACCCTCTTGTAATATTCACTTTTATTTACTCTCTTAGTAAGCCAGTTACTTAGCGGCCAAGTTATAATAAAGACAATTATCCCGGAAATATAGGGATCTGTTAATACTTCATATACTCTTTCCAATCAAGCTCCTCCTTTCAATCTGCTACTCCTACAGAAAAGTAAAAATCTTTGCAATAAAATATAGCAAGTTCGACGTATGACAACAGCCCAGCAGGGAAAACCGAACCTGGGAAGGAGAGGAATTTGCATAATCGCATCTTATACAACCACCCCTCCTATTCTCTGTATAACTCAATCCAATCATCCAATCGCATTGTAACCGACCACTCGCAATTGTTTTTTGTGAAATCTTCTGCTGCTACCTAAATTCTTTATAAACATATAATGGTATTAACCAATGTATTAGGAGGTGATTTATATGAATTACCAGTATCACTCTCATAGCCTTTGTGGTTCAACATCATATGATGATGGCCATCTTCACCATTATGGTACAGTAACAGAACTTGCTCCCAGTGGGGTTTCTCACATTCATAGGTTCTGTGGTGATACTTCCTATATCGATGGTCATACTCACCCATATTATTCAGAAACAGGTCCAGCTATACTAACTAAAGATGGTAGACATTATCATGAATACCATGCAATAGTTCAGTGCGTAGATGGCCATATTCATCATATATGCGGATATACAAGTATTGACTAATACCTTATATCCATACAGTAAATCCAGGACGCTTTCCATGGATCTACTAGTACATAAATAATCACAAAATCAAGCATTTGTTCCATTACCGCGGTAAATGGTGGAGCAGCTATGATAGGTACACGCAAATATGCCGGCCGAAATAAGACTGCCATAGCTGCTGGTATGTTTCATCCCTCTATGAAGGTAAAATGGAGGAGCTGGAAAACGAGAAGGCAAACTTGATACAAAAACTAAAAGAAGTTAAACTTAAGGCTGACATGCACACTCCAAGCGAAGATAGGATATTCGGTTATTTGCAAAAAGGTGCTGACACAAAAATAAAAGCCTGGAAAAGCAAAAACGCACCATCCAGACTTACGTTGTATGCCTTCTTTCTGTCTTCTAACTACTAATGGAATACAATGAAGAATCAGTCTACCCCTTTACTTGCCAAACACATTAATATATCCCTGAATAAGTACCACTATGATAATAGCAGGTAATATCCAGGTCAAATATCCTTTCAGCACACGAGGCATTTTCAGGCCCTCACCTGTATTGACTTCCTTTAGGTAATTGTCAAATCCCCATCCGTAGCGGGTAACGCAGAAAAGCACGTAAACCAGTGAACCCAAAGGAAGCAGATTATAGCTGAGTATAAAATCCTCAAGATCCAGTATACCGGTACCCTCTCCTAAAGGCTGAATCCAGCTGAGAACATTGAAGCCTAAAACACACGGCATGGAAAGTACAATAATTAAAAACATATTAATTATAGATGCTTTTTTTCGGCTCCAGCCCCAGAGATCGACTCCAAAGGAAATAATGTTTTCAAACACGGCAATAACCGTAGAATATGCAGCAAATGTCATAAAGATAAAAAACAGTGAACCCCAGATTCTCCCGCCAGCCATTGAATTAAAAATATTGGGCAGCGTTACAAACACAAGACCTGGGCCTTGACCTGGGTCAACATTAAAAGCAAAGCAGGCCGGGAAAATAATAAGCCCTGCAATCAACGAAATTGCAGTATCCAACATGGCGATATTAATGGACTCGCCAAGAAGGCTGCGTTCTTTCTCAATGTAGCTTCCAAATATGGCCAGAGAACCAATTCCTATGCTCAAGGTAAAAAATGCCTGGCTCATAGCTGCAAATACTACTTCCCAGATACCATATTCTTTTATACGATTAACATCGGGCATTAGATAGAACCTTAAACCTTCGCTTGCATTTGGAAGCGTCATGGATTTAACCGCAAGTACCACGATGATAGCCAGCAGCAATACCATCATGACCTTGGTAACCTTTTCCACTCCCTCTTGCAAACCAAGTGAACATATCCCAAAACAAATCACGGTTGTTATGACCATCCATATAGTCATTTCTACCGGATTTGCTATAAAATCTGTAAACACTTGACCAATCTGCTGAGTATCAAGCCCCTCAAATTGGCCTGTCATAAACTTGTAGAAATAAGCCAGCATCCAGCCTGCGATGGTGGTATAAAACATCATAAGTATGTAATTCCCGGCTACACCAGCATAGCCCATCCAATGCCATTTTTGGCCTTTTTTCTCCAGAACGTTAAATGAAGTAGCAATACTTTTTTGACTGGCACGTCCTACTGCAAGCTCCATTGTGATGATGGGCAAACCAAGCAAAAAAATGAATATCAGATAGACTAGAACAAATATTCCTCCGCCATATTGCCCTGTGATATAAGGGAAACGCCAAACATCACCCAATCCAATCGCACACCCCGCAGAGATCAAGATAAAACCTAAACGGGAAGCAAATCTCTCTCTTTTTTCCATTTCCCAATCTCCTCACAATTATAAAAATCAATCCACAACATTGAAAATGAACGGTTTACCCTTCAGGTCCGTTCATTCAATATGCACTAATACGCATTAGATTATATTACATTTTCTGCCCAATATCAACAAAACATTTTATTCATGTTATTATACTAAAAAATACAAAGATGTAAACTTCAGCCACTTTGTCGACTTGCTTATGGAAAATAAAAACATTAAAGTAAGTCATCCCTCTATATACAGAATCTTAAACAAAAGAGGGCTTCACCAGCCCTAAAAAACATCGCAAACGTAAAGCCCACCACAGAAGAAAAAGAATGCCTCAAAAAGGCATATTAGTTCAAATAGATGCTTCTAAACATGAATGGATCAAAGGCAAAGAGCCTTTTACCCTCCACGGCGCTGTCGATGATGCTACCGGCGAAATACTCGCTCTTTTCTTCACTCAAGAATAGTGTATGGAAGGATATTTCGAAATCATGAGACAAATGATCAATAACCAGGGTGTCCCCTTAAGTCTATACTACGACCTTCGTACTGTCTTTATCTCCCCCAACGATGGTAAACTATCCATCGAAGATCAACTGGGGTGGTCTATGATACTCTAGTACTCGAAGAACGGCCTAAAAAACAGACCTTAAAACAATCCGAAAATCAATCAGAGAAGAAACATAATCCTGTAAAACCGGCTCCTGATCATCCGTGGAAACAACAGGCTCAAAAAAGACCCAGGATTTCTTACGAGGAAACTGATCGGGAGATCCTGGAAATGCTAGCCCAGCTGTTTAATTTCACACGAGCCTGGGCATAGCAGACTCAAATCTATTACTTTTCTCATAGACTATCCTACAGGCTTTGATAGTATTTATCAAGGCTTAGTTTTTTATTGTCTTTTTTGCCCCCTTATAGTAGTAAAAAAGCTCTAGAGTCAGAATGTATGTCAAGTGAAGCGTAGAATAAGTTGAAATGACCCTAGAGCTTTACTGCTTATGCCGCGAAAGCCACTTGATATACATCCTTTTATGCAAGCTTTTGTCTATGCCTGAGGGTGTAGTACTCCCACAGGCCTGCCTAGCGGCGAGAGAAAAAATCCCTATTAGTTTTAATCATGAGCCCTCTTATAAGTCCATAGTGACATTTTTCCTGAATAAAATTGTCCTTCTTTATGTGACATTTTCACAGATTATTGACATCATTATGTTTTTCCTCTTACTTTGATATCTCTAAACCAGTCCAGCTTAAACACACTCTTCTGTCAAATCAAAATCTGCAATAAATTCCCTTGCTACTTTCTTACTACTCTAATATTTCAATTTCCCTCCAGGATCTTTCACTATAGTTCTAGAATTTTTCGGATATTGTATTTAATTTTACGACAAATCACAAAATTATTTACATTTTCTCGTTTTTATAATTTTTATTATATCTTTTCCTACAGTATGTCCTCGTATTTTTTTATCAATTCCTTTAGTCTTGAAGAACTTTTAACTTCCTCTGGTAATTTTCCTAAAAAATAATCTTCTAGTATATCCCAAATTTCTTCGCTGGAATAATTACCTTCGAAAATGTGGGTCATTAGTTCAACCGAAAGTTTGTGCCTATCTCTGACTAATTCTAGTAATTTGTTTGTATAACTATAAGGTTTTTCTATAATTTGCTTCATTGTCTTTGTCTGATTAACATAAATATAAAGTTGACTATTTTGACCACCTAAAGCATTAAAAACTAGTATATCCAAAGTTTCAAGAACACCTAATATTGTAAATATTTCCTTGAATTTACTCTCTCCGTCATTTTGAACTACACATATAGTATTTTTTCCCTGTCTTATTAAATCATTGTAAAATTTTTCTATCCATTTAAAAAACGTTTCAACGCCATTATAAAATATGTACTTAACCTCGCCATTCATGAGCATTTTATCTTTTATAACCCTAGCATTTAAATTGTTAGAATAATTACGCTGATACAACATTAAAGCATTTATAATATTCTCCACTATACATTTTGCTTTATATCTCTCTATTTGACTGTATTTTATTAACTGTTCAACCAGACCATCTTGTCCTTCAATCGAGTAAAATTTTTCTTCTCTTACGCATCTTCTAATTATTGTCTTTATACTTTCATAGTACATACTGTAATTTTTGCTAAAGTTTTTATTAAAACTGATATCAACCCTAATAGCTGGCTTCATCAAATTTTTATACTTGAAATTTAACTCGTCTGAATTGCTGTATAATAAATATTTAAATTTAGGAAAAGAATAGATAGATATAAAATCCTTTTCCCAAATAGCTTTCAAATTTACTGAATATATATCCTGCTCTTCCGTCCTATCAAGTATATGTCCATAATCATTTTCGATTTCTTTTACATAAGGCCTTTTAATCTCAAAAAAACCTTGCTCAAATAAAGGAATCGGCCTTACATAAAATGGAGAAAATGAATATTTTCTTTCAAAATCCTTTTGAATTAGAAGCATAGCTGTTTTTACTTTATTAATAGCATCGTCTTCACTAAAAAAAGGATTCTCAAAAATATGAGCAAAGCTTTCTGCATCAACTAACATCTCATTGCGTTTGCCCCTCTTCTTATTATCTTTGATATTATACTTAATATTTTCTTGATAAATTTCATAAACTTTTTTTATCACCTCAACCAACTGATATTCTTTGATAACGGATAAACCGTGAAGCCTATTTATATGTTTAAAATCGTTACTCATAAATTTATAGTAAGCTTCTCCTATTATTTCTTTCCTTCTTGCCGCTCTACCTATTTCCTGGACATAATCACATACATTTCCAGTAGGAGCAAAATGCGTAATTACATGAATATCGTCTATATCTATACCCATTCCAAAAGCCTTAGTAGCAATCATTATTGGCTTTTCCTTTGTTAAGAATTTATAATAATTATCTTCCTTCTCGTCAGGCAGCATCTTGCCATGATATTTTGCTACATATCTTCCAATATTTTTTAAATAACAATAGTCATAAAATCTTTCCAAAAGCGCTACCGTCGGAAAATAAATAAGCATTTTTTTATCTTCTAGCATTACCTCATCTATTTTTTGTATTAAATTGTCAAATTTGTTTAATTCATACTCAGCTTTGTTAGTAATAGTTCTTGTTTTATCTATATTTATTTTTATATCTTCCCTTTTTATGTAACCTAAATAGACAATAGGGTTAACCATCTTTAAGCTTTGCACTGTCTCCTCATACATATTTTCAATTCCACCATAAATTGCCGTTGCAGTAAAAGCTGCTATAACAAATCCCATATTCTTATCTTCTTTCCTTAGCTGCACTTTTTTTAATCTACTCAAATGATCTCCTAAATACCAATAGTCTGGTCTAAATTGCTTACCCCAAGTAGTAACTATATGTGCCTCATCTACAACCAAAAGCCCAAGCACTCTATTACCAATTATCTGTTCTAAATCACTCTTACTTAATAGGGACTCTGGAGAAATATACAATATATGACATTTTCCATCGTGGATATCATCTATAATTTTTTGCCTCTCCAGAGGAGATATATCAGAGTTTATTGTTCTAGCATGCTTGTAATTCCTTATTTCTAAATTCTTTACTTGATCTTTCATCAATCCAATCAATGGAGATATAACTATAGTAAACAATCCATACTTTTCAGCAAGATATATTGCTGGAATCTGAAACATTATTGATTTACCTGATCCTGTGGGTGCTGTAACGAATATGTCCCTATAGTCTTTTTTATTCATACAATTCTCTACTTGTTCTACTATATTTGAAATTATTTCGCCCTGTGATACCTCTTCTATCATCTTTTTGCCTAATTCCAGTTGGTTTAGGTTATATGTTCTAATACTTCTAAAACTGTTATAACCCCAATATTTTTTTAAAATATTTAAATATTCTTCCTTTATATCTACAGCCCTTTTATCTTTAGTAAATGCCAGTTTTATTTTTACATTATCACCACAATACTTATTCAGTATACTCAATCTTTCTATTAATATACTTTGAGGGATAGCGCTGTTTTTATATATAACATAAAATGTTCCTGAGTTCATATTTAAGACATTGTCCAAAAAAACAATATAATCCTCTTCATCTATTATCTGTACTATTTTAGAACTATTTGAAGTGCCGTTTATTTCAATTTTTCCTATTTCCAACTGTGCTACATGGAATATATTTTCAATATACTCCTTTTCATTTTCTATATTCTCATTATACGCAACATAAATTTTCCCATTTACTTCCATAACATTTGCATATATATCAGTATACTCTTTTAACTCTTGAACAGAAATATTTTCTTTATCTTCACCCTCACCAAAATGACATAGAAGCTCCCTTATTTTTTCTTCATTAATTTTTGCTGTCAAAGGATAGTAGTGAATATAAAGATTATTTTCCAATATAATTATTTTCTTATACTGACTGACAACAAAATCATATAACGCTAAATATTCATCATAAGTTATTATTTTTCTACCCATTTTATATATTTCAAAAAAATAAGCCAACTTATCATTAAGTATTTTATCTATGTCTATTACTAAGTCACTATAAAATTTACTTATGTCAACACCTTTCAAAACTATTATCCCATCTTGACCCAAATACTCTCTCACCTTTTGATTTATTTGTTCATCTATATTCATTTTCCACATCACTCCTCGATATAAGCTCTAAGTTTTCTACTCCTTGAGGGATGCCTCAATTTTCTAATTGCCTTTGCTTCAATTTGCCTTATCCTTTCCCTTGTCACACCTAATTTCTCTCCAATTTCTTCTAATGTCCTTGGTCTTCCATCTTCAAGCCCGAATCTTAACCTTATTATCATTTTCTCCTTAGGCGAAATAGTATTCAGTACATCTTCAAGATCTTTCCTCATAAATTTTGTTTCTATTTCCTTTTCTACAGATAATGAATTTTCATCGCATATAAATTCAATTAATTCAGTATCTTTATCTTCACCCACACACTCATTTAAAGAAGATAAGTTCAATATATATTTTGATATATACATCAACTTATCAAATTGCTCCCTAGACATTTTATCAGAAAAATAATTCTCGTAAATTTCATCTTTGGTTAGGTAATCCTTGTGTTCTACTATAAATAATAACTTAAACAGCTTTTCATATAAATGAACAGGTATTCTAATTAATGAGCTTTGATCCATTATTCCTCTTAATATAGCCTGGTCAATCCACCATACAGCGTAAGTAGTAAAATGGCGCCCTTTTTTTACATCAAATTTTTGAATAGCCTTCATCAATCCCATCATGCCGAATTGATACAAATCATCAAAATCAAGACTATTCTTATATGCTTTAATATACCTCAAAACTCTAGATCGCACTAATCCTTGATTTTTGACAACAAGAGCTTCCATTGCTTTTTTATATCCTTGGTCATATAAAGCACAAAGCTGCTCATTTGTCAAACTACTAAATTTTTTATCTTCTCCAGCATAGACATATAGCATTGTCGGGGTCGTACTATCGTTTCCTTGTCCTTCCATTTCATCGTATATAATATCTATACCTTCTTCGATAAGTATGTTAATAACTTTATACTGCTGGCGCAATTCTAAATTTGAAAATAAGCTGTCAAATTCCTTTTCTGTTATACTTTTATTTTTTAAATAAGGTCTTATCCTATCCAATACGTACTGTTTGTTCACCTTGCATCACGCTCATGTTAAATAGAATAGCAAAAAATAACTAGAATCGCGAAAATAATTTCCATACAGCATGAAACGAAGAGCTAAGCGAAGGCTCTTCATCGCATTTTTATATTTGTTTTCCTACATAATCATTCGTTTTGCAATTCTACTTTTTCCAATCCACTAATAACTATCATTTGTCCATCTTTTATGGAAATTCTGATCTTTTCTACCCCAATATCACCGCTTCCTAAAATTTCATTTACAACCGGGAAATCGCCATCATACACAATAAAATTTCCAGTCCCTTGAGGAGCAGTCACTATATAAGTTCCAGCAGGAACATCTCTTCCCACAAGGTGATTGCCAGAAACCAACGTTGTTTTGAGTGCAATCTCTGCTGGTTTTAACAAAACTTTATTTATACCAGATATTTGAATCCTGTTTCCTTCGTACAAATCAATTTGTATTTTGGTTACACCTATCTGTCCACCAGCTTGGTTCGTAAGTATTTCGTTCACAATGGGCATCTCACCATCATATACAACAAAATTACCAACCCCATCTAGACTCGTAATATCATATCTTCCAGGTACTACATTTTCTCCTACTATAAACTCTCCTGCAAACAATTCTACCTCTTTAGCAGTATTAACATATGTTTCTTCATTTGTTGTTTCTGCTGTCTTAGAAGTATCTGTCGTCTCAGTATTCTCAACCGTTTGTGCTTCTGTTGATTCTTCAGGTCCTTCTTGAGATCCTTCTTGTTCGGGCTGTTCCGCCTCACTTTGGGTATTCCCTTTCGAAGCCACATTTTCCGTATTTTGTTCTTGACTTGTTGGCGTCTCTTTTTCCCCTCCGCTACTTGCAATTGCAATTACGATAACTATCACAACAACCCAAAACCACCAGCGCTTGAAAACAGGTTTCTTTGGATTTTCTGACAATTTTAATCCCTCCTATGTATTTTGTTTGTATTATAACATAGGAGAATAAATTTTTTCTACTCTTAATTAGCCACTATTTTTGGCTCATAAAACATAAATGAAAAAACCGATCATGATATTTCCGTTTTCCCGTAGTAAAAGAAGCGCATATTGACAAGATCTGCCCTTCCCGCTGGTGAATACCTTTCTGGTTAGGATGATAATGTCGTGCTTCTTCCAAAGTAAGCAAAAAATTCCCTCCTTTTCCCAAGGTTCCCTATCTCCATCCCCTCATCAAATACTTTCGTTTCTCCCTGTTATCCAGCACCCTAGCACAGCTTTCCCAGTCAACCTTGCCTACATTGACATGGTATCTTATTTCAAAAGGATGCTGCTTGGGTATAGCGTCAATCTTCTTTTTCGCCTCTTCAATTTCATTTAAGGCCACATGTACCCATACATCCTCCAATACATCGGGGATTTGCCCAAACATATTGTAAATATTTGCAAACCTTTCTGAGAGCAATTGATGTACCCTGTCTTCAACCGAACCTTTATACCTCATGTTATATATATACACTTTGTCATAAACTTGTCCTATGCGCTGGATTCTGCCTTTGCGTTGTTCAAGCCTTGTTGGGTTCCACGGCAGGTCAAGATTTATAAGCGTGCCCAGTGTTTGAAGGTTTAATCCCTCACTGGCCGCATCAGTTCCAACCAAAACCTTTAATTCATGCCTTTTAACCATTTGTTTTATCTCTTCCTTGCTTTTTCTTTCGTATATTCCATTGACAAATACTCCTGATTTATCTCCTCCTGCATAAAGCCCTATTTTTTCATTTGGAAGATCGCGAGATAAGCTCTCGGCAACCCAAAAAGCCGAATCATAATACTGAGAAAAGATAATACACCCGCGTTCTATCCATTTATCCTCAATTAGCAATTTTAAAACGAGATTGTACTTGGGATCTCTTTCCTTATTAATGTTCAATGCCTCGATTAACTTTTTGAGACAGTTTCTTTCTTCTTCGGTCAAGTTTTTCTCTTCGCTCTGGAGATCTTTCTCTTCTTCTACTTCGTCCTCCTCATAATCTTCCTCCAGCACAAGTTGGCCCCAACTGTTGAGCATCCTCTCTGCTGTAATCTTACCCGCAATTATGGTACTGCCAATTCTTCTCAATAGCAATGTCTTGAAAAATCCCTTAGTTTTTAACCTTTTCTTGAGAAGTTCGCAAAATTCCTCTGCATAATTGTATGCTTCCTGCAAATAAGGAGGCAATATGATAGCCTCATCATCGCTTTCCCCCATCAACTCTACTTCAATCTTTTTTAAATACGGTTCTCCAGTTTCAGGATTTATAGTATTTTCAAGATAATCCCTCGTCCTTCTTACAATATGCCTTATAAAAGGATTGTGTTCGGTCATAAAGTTATCATCAATAATCCTAAAGATCCTGCGCTTATCCTGTTCCCTCAATTGGTCAAACACTTCAGGTCTTATCACAAACTCGTCATCGGCCATCCCCAACTGTTTTCTTATAAACCCAAATGTTGTTTCTCCTTCTGATGCAGGCGGAAATGGGTTCCGTATCCATTCCCAATTTTCTCTATCAAAGCGGTCAAGCGTTTGTTTGCCCGTGATCAAATCAATGGCTCTTTGGGGATATTTTCTCCACATGCTGAAAGCATTTCCTAAAACAGCATCGCTTCCTTGAGCAAGAATATAAAGCAAATCCCATGCTTCAATTGGATACAGCTGCACAGGCGTTGCGGTAGCTAAAAGCATGCTCTTGGTACGCTTAGAGATTTCAAGCAAGAACTTCATAAGATTATTGGGCTCGGGCTTTTCATCTTCCCTGCCAGGCCCTAAATTTTTTCTCCTGGCCCTGTGAGCTTCATCCACGATTACGCACTCATATTCTAAATTCAGAAGATGCTGAACCTGCTCCGAATTTGCCGTGATCAAGCCTTGCGAGATTATACCGATACGCCTCGGACACTTTTTTATAGCTGCATCGCCATTTGCGGGATACCTTATGCCGTTTTCATCCACCCATCCTTTCCCGTCCCATACGGCCGAGGGCATATCCAAAAGGGTATTCATCTCATCCTGCCACTGCCAGATAAGAGTTTTGGGCACAATTACGAGAATAGGCTTGTCTCCGTACAAGGCCATAAGCTGCGCGGCCATGGCAAGCTGTACGGTTTTTCCTAAACCCACCATATCAGCAAGCACATACCTTGCTCCATATTTTTTATGGTCATTAAATGCCATATTTATAAAATATTTCTGGTGTTCCCACAAACCCAGTTCTTCCCTGTATACTGGCGATTCTATAACAGTCGAAGCAGGTTCAGGGTCTTTTCTCCATTCCTCAATCGAATAAACCACTTTTCTACGGGAAATTCTCTTAATGTCCTCAACGATAAAATCCGCCAGGAGCACCGCATAGGGGCTATTCCAGAAATAATCAAATTCTTCCTGAACCCACTTTACTGCCTCTTCCGAATCGTCCTCCCAAAGTATCTCATAATTCAGCTTCCAACCGGCATAGCTTTCGTTTACACTGCCTATAAAAGCTGTTTTTCGCCCATCCTTCAGAGTTATGACCCCTGCCTTCCCATGGATAAGGCCAAACACATCGTTGGGAACAACTTTTATGAGCAGCTTGCCACTTTTTATGAGGTCATAAAGCTTTTCCAACCTTTCAGGAATGTCCATATATCTCTCTTCGGGCTTTATGCTACACCATTCCCTGCGCATGGCGTTTACAGCAGCGCTTGCTGTCACCACATCTTCCTTTTTCATCTCTGAATTGCACACAATTCTGGCACAGCCCTGTATGCTCTCAATTGCCTCTCCCGCCACTTCAATGATGGAAGAGCTGAAATAACCAGCAATCCTGTCGTAACTTATGGCATCTTTTAGCTTTTCATTTAAAAAGCTAGTATCTAGCCTTTTTCTCCTTGAGGAATAACGATATATCATTATATAATCCCCTCGCTCATACTCCATCATTTCTCACCAGTTCTGCAAGAAGCCCTGCATACTTGGCCTCTTCTTTCCAGTGGGGCATCGTTTCAATATTGCCCAAAGCGGATATGTATTCCAATATATCAACAATGGTATTCCGCTGATCCCAGTAATTGGGCAATTCATTTTTAAGCCAGTTTCTGCCCTTTGTCGTATCCTCTGCTTTTATGGCCTGATGCAGGGCGGCAAGGATGTTTCGAACGAGCGTATTGCTGAATTTATCGCTGGTGCCCAATCCCCTCATCCCAAACTCCAAAGCAGTCTTAAGCCTTGCCTTGTTGGCGCGGGTAGAGGCAAGAAGGTAACTGTACTCCCTCACGCCGAAGCCCTTTGCCAGTTCTTGATATGCGCCCAGCTGATAAATGCCGTCCTTTTCCAGGTCTAAGCCTTTGATATAAAACCTCTCTTCTGGTGTCAACATCTTCCACGTATAGGAATCAAAACCCTTAGGTATAATGTAGTCATAAGCAATCTTCACAGCTTCATTTATTATCTTTTCAATGGGCGATTCCTCACCCGGTTGCCTTGTCTTTGAAAGTTCATACTGGATGTCTATGTCTTCTATCTTCCTGTAAGAAGTCAGCACCTTCAGCGAAGCCGCGTAAGCGGCAAGCAGATAATCGGTATCGCTGAAATTGGGGTCTTCCTTGTCATCCAGCTCCCGCATGATGTCAATTTGCCTTTGAACCTCGCTTTCAATCTCGGGATAAAGCTCGTCAAGGTACGCGGTCTCTTCGGATGTCTGCTTGCGAAGGACAAGTAGGACAGTCCCTTTTACATAGTTGCCCTGCTTTATTCCGCTGGCGTCGGTTTCAGTGGCTATGTTCCATGCAGCGGTCACCCTCAAACCCGCCGCCCACAAAATCAACGCCAGATCCGCCCACACGCTGACATTTTGATGGGTAAACATTATTATCTGCAGCCCATTATCGGGCATATGCTCCGCCAGGTTCCTGTAAACCTCCACCATGCTGTGTTTGAAGCTTTCTCCGGTTCCCTTTATTGCAAGGGCGCGCTTGCTGTCGGCATACCAGTCAGGAAAAATATCAAGGAGCATCTTCTTATCCCATGCAAGGAAAAATTCGGAAAGCTCGTGGTAGTTTATAGCATCAGCATAGGGTGGATCGGTGAGCCAGATATCTGATTGATTTGTTATTTGTCTTGCATCTTTCACCATATGCAAAAATTCAGGATTAATTAATCGTTTTCTTAGATATAAAATCCAATTATTTCTCAATAAAAATAACGATTTTGTTCCATAATTATACAGGGTATTAAGTGCCTGATTATAATAAGTCTGTTCACTTTCATCTCTTCCAGAATGCCATCGTGATAACTTCGAATTCCAATCACAACATTTATTCACCCCCAACAGCCCCACTACTTTCTCCTTCTTCGTCTTCGCATGCCTATCAATAAGCTCCATCAAAAGTCCGTGTATGAGAAGCTGCCTCGGGTTGAACAGCTGATGCCAGTATGCCCAGCCTCTTTCCCTATATAATCTTGATGTCTCTTCCCCTTCTTCAATTATGCTGCTCGGAATATACCCCTTCTCCTGCCATTTGTTGAACCTCTCCTTAAGGAGATCTACAACCTTCTCTTCTCTCTCTAAATCTTCTTGTGTGGGAGCCGTATAATACCTCTTGCCGTCCTGCGTTTCGTACCTTATGCAATACAGCCTCTCCTGAAAAACATCGTCGGGGCGGGGTACAAATTCATGGGCTTCCCATCTGCGAAGGCCGTATTCTACCGAGCCATCCTCCATTATCCTGTCTTTTCGGATAGCTGCTATGGGAGTTGACACTTTGCAGTGAGGACACACCAGGCTGCTATCACTGACGGTTGCCATCCTTTGCGCAAGTTCCATCTCTTTATCAGTCGCATTTGGCTTGATTTCAATATCAAAGCTTTTAGTCTGTGGATTTTCCTTCAAGATAGCAACCGTCTTGGTCCCCTTACCTATGACCCAGGATGGCGCAAGAGGCACCCTCCATCCGCATTCGGGACAGATGGTTTCATTGCAGTATAAATAAGCGTTTGCCCTGTGCCCCTGTTCGTTGTGTTCTATCCCCCACTCGGTAATCTGCTTATCGGCCAGCTCAAATATCTTCTTTTGAAACTTCTTTAGGCTTTCAATCTCCTCCTCGGAACTTCCCAGTATATTCAAAGAGGCCCACGTCAAAAGCATGGCAATGGGATTCAAATCCGAAGCATATACGTCAAATCCCATCCTTGCCGCTTCAAAGGGAACGCTCCCACCGCCGCAGAAGCAGTCACCCACAACCGGAACTTTGCCAAACCTCTTCTTACCCAATTGATGGACAAGCTCCTGTAAGCTCTTGGCATTTGTGCCCAAATGCTCATTTATGACCTGCCACTCGGACTCGGGCAGATTATCTATTTCTTCAGGCCTTAGACAATATTTCAGCTTTTCATCATAAGAAAGCCTATTAAATACAAGCTTTTGCAGCTTTTCCCTATCCTCTTTGGTTATACCCTTCTTATATGCAATTTTCCCATTGGCATCCTCGAAATATCTTTGCCTTTCCTCTTCTGATAGATTTTCGTATATCACCGCCGCAGGAATCGACTGCTTTTTGCGAAGCCATAGCCCCTCTTCATCCATCGTCAATATTTTTAAGAATATCTCCATATCCTTTTTGGGATTGTCGCTTGCAGGCATCAGCAGTCCCAGCAATGCCGCTCTGACAAGAATAAGGGGCTTTCTGCCCCACCATTTCCCAAGCCCTGTCAACGTTTGACCGCTACCTGCCTTTCTCTCTTTATAGCTCTCCTTTGAGACCTTCGAAACAGGAAATTGAACTTCTATAAAAGATGTATCACATCCAAACACACTACCACCCCTTTAGTCGTCTATCTTTCTCTGAAGCAACAAATCAAATAGATCCAGCTGCTTATTGGTCTCCTCAACGGGATTTTCAGTAAGCGCGTACCTTATAGCCTTTCGCCAGCCTCTTTTGTCATAGAGCCCCCCTGTGGCGGCATTGGTCATGGTAAACAGCCACCAGCGCTCCTCCGGCGAGAGCCCGAGCCAGTTTTTAATGGCAACGGGTATAACCGAGGGATCGCAGTCCTCTATTGCCCAGGCCAAAAGCACCATCTCTTTGCCAAAAAGCCGCTGAACAGGAACCTGCCCCGTATGCCACTTGCCGGCAGGCAGCTTTTCCTTCTTCAGCCTTGCATTGAACTCATTTTTTAGAGTATCTTCTATCTGTTTCCATTTGTATTTCGAAATCTCCACTTTCGGCCTGTCCTCTTTTATGTCAATCGTCTGCTCTTTGGCGCCATCCTGCCATTTGAAGCGTTCATAAATGATAACCTTGCCATTGCTGGCGCGAGGTATAATCACCAAAAAATGATGCTGTGACTCTTCGGGAATAAAGCCAAAGCCCAAAACTTGCCTTTTCTCTGCCATTATTGAACGATCTCCTGTTCTTTAAAGTCTTTTAAATCCAATTTCTTTTCCGCCACCCAATCCATAAATTTTTGTCCGCTATCAAAGTGGACAGCATTGCATTCAAAATTGATGTTGACTTTACCTTCATTGACAAAGTTGTCCCTGATGTTGTCTATCCCATTTTCAAGCTTTTCAATATCCACTTTCATGGAAGAATCAAAGGTTAATTCTATCCAGTTTTTATCTCTATCACTGCTCTCTATGTAGAAGGTAACTATAATATCGCTGACCTTGGCTCCGTACTTTTTGAGCAAATCGAGCTCTTTATAGGTCTCGGCCGTATCATTTGTCCTTATACGCCTACTGAGCGTCAACGGCTTCTCAGGAATAATATTTGCTTTATCGTCTCCTTTCTCTATTTTGATTTCCACGGTATCTGAATAGACCCCCGCAGCTTCTGCAACCGCTACCACATAGGTACAGCCTTCAGGCACAATAATCTCGTCCTCGTATATCCCCCCGCTTTCTTTCGGATTGGAACCATCGGTGGTATACCTTATAGTGGCCGGGGGAATGGACTTTAGCTCAACAACCTTGTTGCCCCCTTTGCTGTACTGCCGATACTTAAGAGTTATTTTATTGGTCCACTCTACCGGTTCACCCGTTTCATGCTCGCCAGTGCTGTCAACGCACAGAAACGACAGTTTAACCTCTTTTGTCCTAAACTCATACGGGTTTTCTACGAGATTTGAGGCCTCGGTGGCTACAGAACCCACCTCATAGTAAATCTTATCTCCATAAAGCGGAGTAATCTTCAGAACCACTTCGCCTGTCTCCTCGTCCTTGCGCAGCTCCTGAATCTGAACGCTGGTTTTTTCTTTGGGGAAAGGTCCCTTATCTATGTATCCGCCATATTCACGCCATATACCTTTCCTAAGCATCTCTTCTTTTAAATTGTCAAGCGCTGTTGGAATATGCCACTGCCACAATGAATTTGTTGCCGCTCGCTCTTTCACATCGCTCCACCGCATCTCTTTTTGCGTAAACAATCTCTCTTCGCACTTCTTCCTGAATATATCCCCTGTGACATCGGTAGTAAACTTCTGGCGCTGTATCAGTACATCCCTTATCTGCTTCTCTCCGTTATACTCGTTACCCACAAACTCCATCAAGAAATCGGCTTTCAAAAGGCCGGCCTTGCTGGGGTAATACAGCTGCGTGAAGGTTTCTCTGGCCGCCTGTAAAAGCTCCAACACTATCCTGTCTCTCTTCTCAAGAGCTTTCTGGTATTGAGGATTGTTGGCGGAAACTTTATCAACGTTTTCCATCCTGTTAATTATTTCATTAATCGCCCTGTGTTCCTTTGCGGCATGCAAGAGCTTTTCCATTGTACTCCTTGAACCCGAGAGAAACATTACCCTGTTCTTGTACTTCTCGTTCTCATAGAATTTTCGCAAGTCAGGATGTAAGCCCGAACCGCCTGTGTATGGTTCAAATAAAACAAGCGTAACCTTATCCTCAGAAAGCTCTATTTCATCAACAGCAGGGAAAACCAGTACTCTCTGGTAACAATCACCTATATTGGGCTTGAACTTTTCCTCCAGGAAAGCCCTCAATTCCTTTCTAGCGCTGTCATTGTCATAGGAATCAACCAGCGAATTAAGCTCGGCAATCAAGTTTCTGGTATTTTGGAAATACAGCCTGCCGTCCCTGTCGGTATGGAGATACCAGGCACGCATAACAAATTCATCAAGCGCCCTTTTCACACGCCTAATGTCTTTCCCGGGCTCGCATAAGTACCCTATGGTCTCCTGCAGGGAAAGTCCCAGCAAAGCATTGGGCACATCCGCCAAAGAGGAAACCAGTATAAGCTTTGCAAGGTCCTGCATGTGGGATTCTCCCAAAGCCGCATCAACCGTTTCCGCAACCGACTTCCCACTTGAAGCAATATCATGAGCTATGGCATTGGCAAGCGAGGGTTTTACCTGTGTAATAGCACTGTGCATTTCGGGGTCATTTAAGTCAAAATCATAAGCGTGTATCAAATATTTATTTTTCGCCTTTGGATTGTCTCCCCTGTAAAGCTGAGAAACCACAATGCGCATCAACCGCAGCAGGCCTCTTGTCTGCTGAAAACCGGGATTTTCTTTAAACCTTGCATACAAGTCTCTCAGCGAAGGATGGAAAGGATAAGAATCCTTTATCCCAATGAAAATTTGATCAGGCGGCACATTGGTATACCCCATCTGTTTTGCTTCCGAAACAGCCTGTTTATAAGCATTTGCCACTTCATTTATCTCCGCATCGGATGGCAAAACTTTAAAAAGCCTCTTTCTCAAAATATGGTATATCTCGTCAGATGTCATGTTTACAGGTTCAATGTTTATAGCCAAACGATTGACCTCATTCTCAAGTTCCTTAAAAGAGGACTGCAAGAGTTCACTCCCGCTTTCGTATGTAGCCCTCAAATCTGAAATAACCAGGCACACGTTGGAAAGTTCCTCTTTATTTAAAGCATTAAATAGGTTTGCCAAAGCAGTGGTGGTCACCACGGCCAGATTAGAATCGCCAATAGGCTTCGACTTTGCATATTCCAAATAAGGAGGCAGCTCATCAAGGAGTATCAATAGCGGCTCTCCCTTTAAGAGGTTCACCCACGCGCTCTGGCCAGGCGCTTGCAGCGGGGAATAATAATCTCTAAACATCTCTTTTTTCCCGAGCTGCTCCGCAATAGCTCCCCATATACCATAGGGGGCATCACTTTCCCTTCCTGTAAAGCCAACAACTTTGATCTTTCCCAGGTGGCTGTCCTTGAACTTATCCCCCATTATCTTTATTCGAAATTCGGGATATTGGCACAATAGCCCCAACGCAATCATGTTATGCGTCTTACCGCCGCCCATGTTTTGAGTCAATTTAATGATACCCGCTGCGCTCTGCCTGTGAAAGCGCTTAAAAGCCGTCTCAAACAATATTTTCATGCCTTGAGTCACGTAGTTTTCTTCAAAAAATCGGTGGGGATCTATCCTATTTTCGATTAGATTTGTCAAATCCAATACATCATCTCTTTTTGTCTCATCGAAAACACTCTCGCGCGGCACACAAAGGTCATATAAGGTCTTCATGTTTAACCCCCGCCCTTCACTTTTTATTTCACAGCTAATAATCAGTGAAAAAAGCATATTCATACAAGAATGCTGCGTAGCTCTGTGTAAGATCATCTCAATTTCTTTGAAAGATACTATAAAAATCATTAAGCTAATAAATAAGTTTAATTTTCCTTATTTATCATATCACAATACAAAAGAAAAATCACGATGTCGTTACGTTTTTGCGCTAAAGTTAAGTCAATACAATCATGTAAAAAGCAGTTACACTTTCAAAAAACTAAAAACGAGAAATGGCTCCTACATTCACAAAAATTGAAATTGAGCATTTGATACATTATAATAATATTAATATTTATAAGAACAAACGTTCGCATTTGGAGGCGTTTATATTATGACACCTGAAGAAAGCACATATGTTGCAGGAATCATCGATGGTGAAGGAAGTATTATGTTAATCCGGTTTCACAACAACCAAAATCCCGCACCATGCGTTAGCATCTCTTCCGCTTTAATTGAACTCCTTAAATGGATAAAAAAATTACAAACCAGATATTTACCAAAATTCATATGTATATACTGTAAAATATAATGAAAAGTTAAATTGGCCGTATATATACTACAATTTTTCCGCTTTACTATTATTTTTGTTCCAAAATTGCAGAATAATTTAGAACAACACAAAAGGGCTGCTCTTTTGAGTTAACCAAAGTAGCAGCCCTTATCTTTTTGGTGGAGGCGAGGGGACGCATGCTTCCACTGTTTCCAGTGGTGCTGACTATGTCTTGAACTCCATACGGAGTTCCCCGGCGTATTATGGAAGCCATATTTTAGGTACCAGCTTCCATCCTAGTACTTCATGTCCGATGGTATTTTTAAATATCACACATCGGATTTAGAAGCCTATGAGTCGATACAGGGCTGTTGGATTTCTCCACATACCCCTCGGCGTTACCGTCGGCTTCACGTTACGGCTTCGCCGATTAAGCCGGGTTTACACTTGCAGATCGCTCTGCAAGGCGACTCTTTCTGAATCGAACCCCTGTCCGAAGATGCCTCGGCGAAAGCCTCTCCGAGCGCAGTCAGTGTTTTGACATTCCCTTCACCGGGCTCCCACTGACAGGATCCCGGCGTCGGTAGCTTCATTGAAATCCGGCCTGCCCCGAAGCAAAGGCAGGTTCGTTCCCCACTGAGTCGGCGCCCAGCACCTGTAGCGTGGGCACTACAGGGTGGACGTTAGCTGCTTCCTTACGCAGCTAAGGCTAACTGTGCGTCGTCTGCACTTATTTTTTCTCCAGGTTGTTGACGCGGTCCCGGAGTCCGCGGCTCGCTTCTTTCGCCTCAACTATCCCCGTCGAAACCCAGTACGCCCCCACGATATATATAGCGTTGTACCTTTAGCTGTCTATATGGATGCATCGTTGGATGCATCTTTTAACAGCCTACATCTTCTGGCGTTCGCGGAAGGCCCTTTCTATAGCCCTTTGGGCATCGCGCTTGGCAATACTCTGGCGCTTATCGTAAATCTTCTTACCTTTGGCTACCGCCAATTCTATCTTAACCCATCCCCTCTTTAGATAAACCTTAAGGGGGACCAGGGTATAACCCTTTTGCTGTACATAACCCGTCAGCTTATTGATCTCGCTGCGGTTTAGCAACAGCTTGCGCGTCCTCAATGGGTCTCGATTGAATATATTCCCCTTCTCATAAGGGCTTATGTGCATGTTGTAGAGGAAAACTTCGCCATCTTTGATGGCGGCATAGCTGTCGCGGATATTCACCTTGCCCTGGCGTACTGACTTCACTTCTGTACCCGCTAGGACAATCCCTGCTTCATACGTCTCTTCAATGAAGTAATCATGCCAAGCCTTTTTGTTCTGGGCAATTATCTTTATACCCTCATCTGCCATTCAATAAACACCTACTATCGACAAAACAACCCTACTTGAACTGATCAAGCAGCACAAATAGGGTTCATCTTCTTGCTACTTCCTATTCAATTGCGATTAAAGTATATCACACATCCAGCAACATGTCAATAAGGGAACATGGCCGTTTTTATCATTCCACCAGCACAAAATCGATATTTCTGGATGCCATGTCCACCCCCACAACCCTTACCCTGACGGCATCGCCCAACCGGTATATCTTATTGGTCCTCTGGCCAATCAAACAATAATGCTTTTCATCGTAGACGTAGTAGTCATCGTCCATGGTACTTATGTGCACGAGGCCTTCCACCGTATTGCCCAGCTCCACATATATGCCGTAGCTTGTAACTCCTGATATTATCCCGTCAAACTCCATGCCTATTTTGTCAAGCATGAACTCGGCTTTCTTCAAATCATCGACCTCGCGCTCTACTTCATCCGCAACGATCTCGCGTTCCGAACAATGCTCGGCTATCTCGGGCAAAATGCTTTCAAGCTTCGCTATTCGTGCTGAATCCAACCTATTATGGAGCATATCCTTTATTATCCTATGATCCACCAGGTCAGGGTATCTCCTGATTGGCGAGGTAAAATGGCAGTAATGCTCTGCCGCCAGTCCAAAATGGCCTGTATTGTCGGGGCTGTACCTGGCCTTTTGAAGCGACCTCAACATAACGGTGTTTATTATGGCCTCTTCCCTGGTCCCGCGGATCTTTTCCAGCAGCTGTTGCAGCGTCTTGGGATGTATTTGCCCCCCGATTCCCTTTAAGTGATACCCAAAGTTGTGTATAAACTCGTTGAACTCCAACATCTTTTCAATGTCCGGATCCTCGTGTATGCGGTAGATAAAAGGTATATTCCGCCAAAACACATGCTGCGCTATAGTCTCGTTGCATATGAGCATGAACTCCTCTATCATGCGCTCGCTGACGCCGCGGGTGTACAGCCTGACGTCAACCACCTTGCCTTCTTCGTCTAAGGTTATCTTAGCCTCATTGAGGTCAAAATCTATGCTGCCCCTTCTCATCCTGCGCCTGTGAAGTATCTCGCTCAAACGTTGCATGTTTCTCAAATCCTCTAAGAACTCGGCATACTTGGGCAGCAGCTCCTGGTCGTTATCCTCCAAAACCCTGTTGACCTCTTCATATATCATTCGCATCTTGCTGCGGATAACGCTCTCGTATATCTGATAATCCACGACTTTGCCTTCCTCGTCGATTTCCATCATGACCGAAATGGCAAGGCGGTCTTCATTTGGATTCAAGCTGCATATGCCATTGGACAGCTCGGGCGGCAACATGGGAATCACCCTGTCCACCAGATACACGCTGGTACCCCTCAGCAGCGCCTCTTTGTCTATGGGCGACCCTTCCTTGACATAATGGCTCACATCTGCTATATGGACACCCAGAAGGAAATGGCCATTGTCCATTATCTCAAGGGAAACCGCATCGTCAAAATCCCTTGCATCGGCACCGTCAATGGTAAACGTCCGCAAGTGCCTGAAATCTTTGCGCCCCACCATATCCTCTTCCCGCACTGTCTGGCTGATCTCAGCGGCAGCAGCCTCAACCCCGGCAGGAAATTTTTCCGGCAGCTTGTACTGCCGTATGATAGACAGCACGTCAACCCCGGCGTCATCCTTATGGCCCAAGACCTCGATAATCCTTCCTACTGGATTTCTCCTTTGCTCAGGCCACTTATAGATCTCCACCACCACTTTATAGCCCGTTTTGACGTTGATACCCTCTATCGAGGGAATAAATACATCCATCCCAATCTTCGGGTCATCAGGCACCACAAAGCCATGACGGCCTTTACCGTTGGCCTCAAAGGTGCCGACGATGGTCTTGTTCGCACGCTCGAGGACCTTGTACACTTCTCCCTCTCGCGATGGATAGCCATACACGTTGGGCAAAAGGCGTACTATGACCCTGTCGTTGTGCATGGCGCCGTTCATGTTCTCTGCCGATATATACACATCTTCCTGAGCGGGGTCATCGGGAATCAAAAATCCGAACCCTCTTGGATTACCCTGAATCCTGCCTATTATATACCCCAACCGCTCAGGTAGGGCATATTTCTTCTTCTTGGTCTGGATAATCTGTCCATCTTTGACCATTTCATCCAGTATGGACTGGAGCATCTTCTTCTCGCCAGGCGAAATGCCAAGGATCTCCATCAACTGCTCGATATACATGGGCGGCCTATTGTTCTCCCCTAAAATCTCGATTATCTTGTCCTTTATCCTCAAGCCTTCTTTCCTCCACTTCATTTGTTTATCGTTTCCCGCCAATGCCATAAAAATTCTTGTGACCTTCTCCCACCTTTTTCAATGGTAGGCTTCCTCTTTCATCGAAGGGGACTTACACGAATGCAGGAATTGCTCTCCGGCACCCGTGCAGCGGCCCCTTTCTCCGGAAGCTTAAATTCGGACCGGTCCAGCCCTACTACATCAAACCGCCTTTCATCCCACATTTAAAAAAGTTGGATTTACCGGCGATTTGATCATAAAACCGTTCTGCAATCTAAAGCTTATTTATTCTTATAGTTTAACCTTTTTAACAGCATTGCAAACAAGAAATTGCTATAGCCCCAAATCATCGGCTATGGACTGCATGGCAGTAATCGCCAGGCCAATGAACTCCTCCAGGGTGAGTCCCAGCTCCTGGCAGCTCATGATTTGCTCCCTTGAAGCACCGCGAGCAAACGATTTTTCCTTGAATTTTTTCAATACAAATTCGGTATCCACGTCTGCCAGCTTTTTGCTTGGCTTAACCAGCGCAGCAGCTACAATCAACCCGGTTACCGGATCAGCGGCATACAAGGCCTTATCAAGCTTGGTTACGCGCTGGTATCCCAAAGACTCGTTGTGGGCCTTCACCGCGTTTACCTCGTCCTCTTCCATTCCTGCTTGGGCAAGCATCTGCGCCCCTATAAGACCATGCTGCAATGGAGAATCGGCGGTCTTTTCATAGTCAACATCATGGACAAGGCCTACCAATCCCCATTTCTCCTCATCCTCGCCTAATCTCCTAGCCAGAGCGCGCATGACCGCTTCGGTGGCCAACATGTGTTTTATCAAATTGGCGTTTTTGACATTCTCCTTCACCATCTGAAGGGCTTCTTCTCTCGTCATCCTTATTACCTCCCTGAATTTTTGGTTTACCTACAAACCTCTCATTTACAAGGCGTTAACCTCAAACAGACACTCGCCTTCATGCGAATTTAATCTCTAATACAGGCCATGCTCAAAACAAGCCGCTCCTCTAACAAAAGCACCATACGCATATTCGTCACCACTACAGCAGCAACTGTCTTGTTAGAAAAGTTCCACTTTAAGCCCCGACTTAACTTTACGTGTAGCAATAAAAAAACCATATCCTCATATAACAGAAAAAACGACCATTGGGTCGTTTTTGTTCACCTCTTCTTTTTAAAATCTTTAACTCAAAGGAACTCAAAAGTTAGACGACAGAAAGCAAATCCTCCGGCGCTGTCAGAAAACCAATCCTCCCTACTCCAGAATGGCCAGAACCATCGCAATGACTATGAACAGCACCGCTGATATCTTGGTCAATCGATGAAGCTTTCCTTCAAAGCTTCTAGCCTTGTTCTTGCCGAAAAAGGTCTCGGCACCCCCTGCAATGGCTCCCGATAAACCAGCTTTTCTGCCCGACTGGAGCAGTACGACGGCTATCAAAAACAGCTCGACGATTACAAGCAACGCAGTAAGTATCCCTTTCACAACAGCCAACGGAACTCCTCCTTCCTATGGATGACGGCAATATTGTACCACACCCCCATGGTAAAATCAAGGCAAATTTTTTCAACATACCCATCCAGCACAATCCTGCTGCAGCATAAATATATCCCCCACCTTAAGTCAGGTGGGGGATACTGTCTTACTTGTTCTTCAGATTGAACCAGGCATTGAGGCCAGGATACTGCGCCACATCGCCCAGCTGCTCTTCTATGCGGAGCAACTGGTTGTACTTGGCGACGCGGTCGGTACGCGACGGAGCACCCGTCTTGATCTGGCCGGCATTTACGGCCACCACCAGGTCGGAGATGGTGGTATCCTCCGTCTCACCCGAACGGTGAGATACAACAGCCGTATATCCTGCGCGGTTGGCCATCTGGATGGCATCCAAGGTCTCGGTCAAAGTGCCAATCTGGTTCACCTTGATAAGGATTGAGTTTGCAACGCCCAACTCAATACCCTTGGCCAATCTCTTGGTATTGGTTACAAACAGGTCGTCGCCCACCAGCTGGATCCTGCTGCCCAGCTTTTGGGTGAGCAGCTTCCAACCATCCCAGTCTTCCTCGGCTACGCCGTCCTCCAGCGATATAATCGGGTACTTATCAACCAGGTTGACGTAATAGTCTACCATCTCGGCTGCCGTCCTTACCACGCCTTCGCCAGGGAAGTGGTATTTCCCGTCTTCTTCATTGTAAAGCTCGGTAGCTGCAGCGTCTATAGCGAGGCGTATGTCATCGCCTGGCTTGTAGCCTGCCTTTTCAACGGCCTCAAGAATAACCTCTATAGCCTCTTCATTGGTCTTCAGGTTTGGAGCAAAACCGCCTTCATCGCCTACAGCCGTGCTGTAGCCCTTCTTGTTCAGCACCGCTTTCAGATTATGGAATACCTCAGAGCACATGCGCAACGCTTCTCTGAAGCTAGTTGCTCCAACAGGCATGATCATGAACTCTTGAATATCCACGGTATTATCGGCGTGTTTGCCACCGTTGAGTATGTTCATCATGGGAACCGGCATAACTTTGGCGTTTACGCCGCCGATATACTGATAAAGCGGGAGCCCAAGCTGTTCTGCTGCGGCCTTTGCAACCGCCAGGGAAACGCCCAGTATGGCATTGGCGCCCAGTTTGCTCTTGTTGGGCGTCCCGTCCAGCTCAATCATGAGCTTGTCAATCCCGACCTGATCCAGTGCATCCATGCCGATGATTTCCTCAGCAATCACGTTGTTTACGTTGTCCACTGCTTTTTGTACACCTTTGCCCATGTACCTTGATTTGTCCCCGTCTCTCAACTCCACGGCTTCAAAGGCACCTGTCGAAGCGCCGGAAGGAACAGCAGCCCTGCCTACAGCTCCACCCTCCAGATATACTTCCACTTCTACCGTCGGGTTACCCCTTGAGTCCAGAATCTCTCGGCCTATTACGTCCACAATGGTCGTCACGGCTTTAACTCTCCTTTCATTATTTAGGTATCGTAAGTATTATAAAAGTAGCATTAACTAAAAAAAGCCGCTTTATCTTTCTTTACAATCCCGTTTACGTTTTTGTTTCAACGCTTCACTTCTTCAAAATCAAGCTTTCCCCTGTCATCTCTTCGGGCTTATCCAGTCCCATCAATTCAAGCATTGTGGGTATAATATCGGCCAGCCGGCCCCCTTCCCTCAAGGTCACGTTTTTTCTGGTGTCATCTATCAATATAAAGGGAACGGGGTTTGAAGTGTGAGCGGTATGCGGCTCGCCGGTTTCATAATCTATCATCTGCTCAGCGTTGCCGTGGTCAGCCGTTACGATCACCTTGCCACCTCTTGCACGGACAGCCTCGACCACGCGCCCCACGCATTTATCCACCGTCTCAACCGCCTCAATTGCCGCTTCCATCACACCGGTATGTCCCACCATGTCGCAGTTGGCATAATTTAAAATAATCACGTCATATTCCCCTGAAGCAATTCTCCTTTCAACCTCATCGGTCACCTCAAATGCGCTCATAGACGGCTTCATGTCATACGTGGCAACCTTTGGAGAAGGTATGAGCACCCTGTCCTCGTTCTCGTTGGGGTACTCCACGCCGCCGTTAAAGAAAAACGTCACGTGAGCATACTTCTCGGTCTCAGCAATCCTGAGCTGTTTTTTGCTCAGCTTGCTTATATATTCACCAAACGTATTAGTAAGAACCTGAGGCTCATAGGCTACATGGATGTTGGTAAACGTCTCATCATACTGGGTCATTGATACAAAGCATACGGGGAAATAACCCTTGCCCCGCGGGAACTCATTGAACTCGGGCTGGATAAAGGCGCGGGTAAGCTGCCTGGCCCTATCGGGCCGGAAGTTGAAGAAAATGATCGAGTCGTTGGGCTCAATGGTGGCAACCGGCTTACCGTTCTCCAGCACCACTGTGGGACGCACGAACTCATCCGTTACGTCTGCCTTATAAGACTGTTCCATGGCCTCCACCGCTGAGGAGGCAAATTCCCCTGTGCCTAAAACCAGTGCGTCATAGGCCTTTTGCGTGCGGTCCCACCTCTTGTCTCTATCCATTGCATAATAACGCCCCATTACGGTGGCGATTTTGCCAAACTTGTATTCCTCAAGCTTTTGTTCAAGGGTCTCAATATACGACTTGCCGCTGGTGGGCGGAACATCCCTTCCATCGGTAAAACAATGTATGTAAACCTGCTCCAGGCCATTTCTCTTTGCCAGCTCTACCAGCGCGTATAGATGTTCAATGTGGCTGTGGACACCTCCATCCGAAACCAAGCCCATCAAATGGAGCTTTGTGCCGTGCTTTTTGACGTTTTCTATTGCAGCCAAAAGAGCCTTGTTAGTAAAAAAGCTACCATCCTCTATGGCTTTGCTAATTCGCGTAAACTCCTGGTATACGATCCTGCCGGCACCTATATTGAGATGTCCCACCTCAGAGTTCCCCATTTGCCCTGCAGGAAGCCCTACATCCAAGCCGCTTGCCTGAATAGCTACATGGGGATATTCGTTCCAGTATCTATCTAAATTAGGGGTCTTGGCTTGATAGACCGCATTCCCTTCCTTTTGATCGCTCAACCCAAACCCATCCATTATGATGAGAACGATCAAATCCTTTTGCATATCTTCCTCCTAATACTTCACGATTTTAGCAAAGTCCTGTGCTTTCAAGCTGGCTCCTCCCACCAGTCCACCGTCAATCTCGGGCATCTGCATCAGCTCGGCAGCATTCTCGGGCTTCACACTGCCGCCGTACAAGATCCTCATCTGCTGAGCTGCCTGGCTGCCCAGCACCTCTCCCACAACCTTGCGGATGTATCCTATAACCTCGTTTGCATCATCGCTGGACGCCGTCTTGCCCGTACCTATAGCCCATATCGGCTCATAGGCAATGACCACTCTATCGGCCACTTCAGGGCTTAACCCCTTCAACGCAGCACGTGTCTGTCTGTCCACAACCTGTTCGGTACTTCCCTGTTCGCGCTGTTCAAGGGTCTCGCCAACGCATATGATGGGAATAAGGTTGTGAGCCACAGCAGACAGTACCTTTTTGTTTACCATTTCATCGGTCTCACCAAAGTATTGCCTTCTCTCGGAATGGCCAATGATGACGTACTCCACGCCCAGCTCTTTCAACATCCCGGGAGCCACTTCACCGGTAAAGGCTCCTTGCTCTTCCCAGTGCATATTCTGGGCACCCAGCTTGATGTTGGAACCTGCCAGAGCCTCCTTTGCAGCAGGTAAACAAACAAAAGGAGGACACACAACTACCTCAACCTGTGCATCCTTCACCAATGGTTTCAATTCATTTATGAGAGACACCGTCTGAGACGGCGTTTTGTGCATCTTCCAGTTACCTGCTATGATGGGTTTCCTCATACGCAACTCTCCTTACATCACATCCCAACCTACCTGCCCGGGAGAAAAATCCCGGGCAGCATCCGGTTGGGTAATCTATATAAAATTTAGAGGGCAATGTTGGCAATCTCACATATTTTTTTATTTAACACAACATTCCTTGTAATGTCAATACTCCTTTTTGTTTTCGCACAGCAAGTTTATACTCGGTCATTTATCATTAAGGGCTGCAATTCCCGGCAGCACTTTGCCCTCAAGGAATTCCAGAGAGGCGCCGCCGCCAGTCGAAATGTGGGTCATCTTATCGGCAAATCCCAGCTGCTCTACAGCGGCAGCCGAATCGCCACCACCGATGATGGTGGTACCGCCGCATTCGCTTACATATTTGGCCACAGCCTTGGTTCCTTCAGCAAAGGCGGGCATCTCAAACACTCCCATAGGCCCGTTCCAAACGACGGTCTTGGCCTTCTTGATTTCCTCGCCGAACATCTCCCTGGTTTTGGGCCCGATATCCAAGCCCATCCATCCGGCGGGAATCTTGTCGCTATCCACGACCTTATAGGGTGCATCGGCTTTGAACTCTTGAGCCACCACGTTATCGACGGGCAACAACAGCTTTACGCCCTTTTCCTTTGCCTTTTCCATCAGCTGTTTGGCCAACTCAACTTTATCCTCTTCCAGCAGGGAATTGCCTACCTCATAGCCCTTGGCCTTAAGGAATGTATAGGCCATACCTCCGCCGATTAGGAGAACATCTACTTTGTTGATGAGGTTTTCAATTACCCCTATCTTATCCGACACCTTGGCACCGCCCAAGATGGCCACAAACGGCCTCTCGGGATTCTCCAGGGCCTTACCCATGACCTCCAGTTCCTTCTGTATGAGGTAGCCCGCCACAGCCGGCAGGTAATGGGCAACCCCTTCAGTGGAGGCATGAGCCCTGTGCGCGCTACCAAAGGCATCGTTGACATATACATCGCCCAACTGCGCCAGCGCCTTTGCAAACTCTGGGTCGTTTTTTGTCTCCTCCTTGTGGAAACGAACGTTCTCCAGAAGGACGACCTGCCCTTCCTTCATGTTGGCAACGGTATTCTTAGCGCTTTCCCCTATCACGTCTTTGGCCATGATGACCTCTTGACCTAGCAGCTTGCTTAGGTGTTTGGCAACAGGCGCTAGGCTGTATTTGGGGTCAAATTCTCCTTTGGGCCTTCCCAGATGCGACATGAGTATTACCTTGGCGTTATTTTTGATCAAGTACTGTATAGTGGGAAGGGCAGCCCTTATACGCGTATCATCAGTGATATTGCCATTCTCATCCAGCGGGACATTGAAGTCTACGCGTACCAGCACGCGTTTACCTCTTACATCAATATCCTCTATGGTTTTTTTGTTCACAAAGACCACTCCTTTACATTACAGGCCCTTGGATGCGATGTACATGATGAGGTCTGCCACCCTGTTGGAGTAACCCCACTCGTTGTCATACCAGGCTACCACCTTTGCTAAAGTACCCTCGATTACCATGGTCGACAGCGCATCAACTATGGACGAACGAGGATCCTGTTTGAAATCGATGGATACCAATGGCTCTTCCTCATAGCCCAAAATGCCCTTCATCGGACCTTCAGCAGCCTCTTTCAGTGCGGCATTGATCTCCTCTGCCGTAGCGGGCTTCTCCAGGTCGGCTACAAAGTCCACTACCGACACGGTGGGCGTTGGCACTCTCATGGCAAATCCATTGAGCTTACCCTTCAGCTCGGGCAATACCAAAGCAACGGCTTTAGCAGCACCAGTGGTAGTAGGAATAATCGACAGTGCAGCCGCTCTTGCTCTCCTCAAATCCTTGTGAGGCAGGTCCAAAATCCTCTGGTCGTTGGTGTAGGAGTGAACGGTGGTCATAAGCCCTTTCTTGATGCCGAACTTCTCATGCAGCACCTTTGCAACCGGAGCCAAACAGTTGGTCGTGCACGAAGCATTGGAAATGATGTGATGGTTAGCAGGGTCATACTTGTCCTCGTTAACGCCAATGACGATGGTGATATCTTCGTTCTTTGCAGGAGCGGTGATGATGACCTTCTTGGCGCCACCTTCGATGTGTTTGATGGCCTTATCCCTCGATGTGAAAAGCCCTGTAGACTCTATTACGATGTCTACTCCCAGGTCCTTCCAAGGCAGATTAGCGGGATCCTTCTCAGCCAAAATCTTGATCTCTTTCCCGTTTACAACCAGCGTATCATCCTTCGCAGTAACTTCGCCGTTGAACTTACCAAAGCACGAGTCGTACTTCAGCAGATGGGCCAGTGTAGCGGCATCGGTCAAGTCGTTGATAGCCACAAACTCGATATCGTTGCCGTATTTCTCCAGAGCTGCCTTAAAAGCATTCCTCCCTATTCTTCCAAATCCGTTAATACCAACCCTGACTGCCATATGTACATTCCTCCTCATTTTAAATTTTTATTATAACCCATGAAAGCATGGGATTCATACTAAATAATATCAACTGATCATCAAAATCTCAAACGTTCAATTTACATCAAGTTCGGCCAGGCGTATTATCTCCCGCGCTGCGCCCTCATCAGTCACAAGGATGCCTTTTCTCCAATGCTTAAACACCGCCATTATGGCCTGCGCCTTTTGCCTCCCGCCCGCCACAGCTATAACCTTTGGAATGCGCTTTAGATTATCCATCTTCAGCCATATGGAATTACATGCATACACTATTTCGCCCTTTGCATTGAAGAAATATCCAAACGCCTCGGCTACAGCGCCGCGCCTTTCCAGATCTCGCTGCTGCTGTGGGGTGAAATTTCTTCTCTGCATCATATCTTGTGCCCGGCCTATCCCATAAATAAGTATATCGGCATTTTTGAGGTTGTCAATAACGCTCTTTATATCCGGCTCATTCAAAAGGGTCTCCATCGATTCGGCCCTCAGCTGGTCGGGGATGTGAAGCAGCCTGTACTGGCCTCCCAATTTCTTGGCAAATATGGAGGCTATTACATTAGATTGATGCTCGACATTTCTGCCCATCCCACCTCTGGCAGGTAACACCACTATATCAGTATTATCATTTATAGGGGAAAGAGCATTGGCCACTGCACCCACGGTGGAACCGCCAGTCACGGCTATTATATTGCCCCGGGTAATGATGCTCTCCAAAAATCGTGCCGCAGCTTTGCCGATATCCTTTAACACCAAAGGATCTTCATCTACATCGCCGGGAACAACTATGGCGCGCTCCAAGTCAAAAATCTCTTGCAGCCTGTCCTCCAGTTCGTTGAGCCCCTTTAGCTCATGGGTAAAATCTTTAAGGCCCTCCAGCAAGAGCTCGCCCTCTGGGGTCACCCTCATCCCAGATGGGCCGATATCAAGAAACCCTGCGTTTTTCAAAAACTCCGTCTCGTTGCGAACTACCCTTTCTCCTAGGCCCAAACGCGATGCCAAGGTTCTTCGGCCTATCGGCTGAAAATTATATATACTACGCAATATAGTATATCTCTTCTCATATACTTCTATTAACTCTGGAACTATTTTCTTCAACAGTATGTGGGGCTGTGACATAAACTTCACCCTGGACTACAATTGTCCCACCGTGCGGAAAACGTCCCACCCTACCCATAAAAAAACTGCCGCGTCTGAGAGACAATTCCAAATTACGCCTTTTATTTTATATTAAAAGGCCAAAAATTTCAATAGAATAGCGGCAAAAATTTAAAAATTTATTTAGTTATAGCTCTGACGATCTGCTTGATCACATCAGTAGTCGTTTTTAAACCATTTGGGCTCTCAGATACGGCTGAGAAAAAATACCCTATCTCGAAAATTCCATGGGGAGTTTGAATGTACTTATCCTCAACAGCCCGGCTCACAGCAGATACATGCATGCCACAGTCATCGGCCACCACCTGCATGGTTAGCGGCTTCAAATGCTTGGGCCCATGATCCAAAAACTCCTTTTGCCTCGAAACAATGGACATGGCCACCTTATTGAGAGCAATCCTGCGCTGCTCTACAGCTTTAATCAATCCAAGAGCAGAGTTCAACTTGTCAGCGATATATTCCAAAACGTTTTTATCCAAATGAGGTTCTTGGAGAAGCCTTAGATACATTTTATTTATGCACAGCCGAGGGGCAGCATGTTGCAGGACTAAAACATAATACTCGTCTCCTATTCGCTTCACCGCGATATCAGGAGTGGTATACCTGACTTCTCGCGATGCCGCAAACCTTCTTCCAGGTTTTGGCTCTAGAGAGCGTATAAGGTCCCTTATGCGTTGAACCTCCTCCAAGGAAATCCCGGTCTTTCTGCTTATCACCCCCAACCGATTGCAGGCGATGTCCTTCAAATGCTCAAGTATTATCGTCCTTACAAAAGGCGTGGCCTTGCCCATCTGGGTCAGCTGGATCAACAGGCACTCGCGAAGGCTCCTTGCACCCACCCCTGGAGGGTCAAGGGTCTGAACCAGGCGCAGCATGCGCGAAACCCTGTCCCTATCGACCTTGAGTATGGCGGCTATTTCATGCTTTGATATAGGCAGATAACCGTTCTCGTCGAGGTTTTCAATGATGAAAGCGGCAACCCTCTCATCCGCTGGGGGAATATCCATCGCTTTAAGCTGTGACATAAGGTGCTCCTGCAGGGTAATTCCGCTATACGCCGTACCTTCGCATTTACGGCGGTGTTCCTCTTCATAATAGTTCATACTATCGGTCTCATCATCATAATCGGCATCTTGAAACCACTCATCCCAGTCCACCGGAAACTTGGCATCAAATACCTCATCGGTCTCCCTTTTGGAGTCCTCCCGCATCTTAAGCAAAGGATTTATCTCCATTTCCCTCTGTATATAACGATAAAGCTCTTCAGAAGACCACCGCAATATCTCATGTAGCGCCGTACCATCGCTATCCTTTCGCATCCGCCTTGTCTCAAAGCCAAAATCCTGCTTCACATAGGATTCCTCCCCCAAATAGATGGTCCTTGCCGCCTTTTTAAGGTGCATCTCAATATCAGTATATTATCGGTTTCCGGCTATTATATCCAGCATGCCAAAATAGGTCCAATCTATGGTTGCCCATTTATTTCAGACCTCAGTCTGCCCTTAAGCTCCAGTCCGGGGAAACCCAGCTGTCTCAGCGCCTCATAGACTATGATGGCCACAGAATTGGATAGGTTTAGAGATCTGGCCTCCGCCCTCATGGGGATCCGTATGCAGCGATCATAGTGCTTCTTAAGCAAATCCTCGGGAAGGCCGGCCGTCTCCTTGCCAAAAAATATAAAACTATCCGGGGTATACCATACCGAAGTATAATCCTTTGCTGCCTTGGTGGTGGAAAAGTAGAAATCCCCCTGCGGGTACTGGGCAAATATCTCATCGACGGAATCATGGTAATGTATTTCCACAAGATGCCAATAATCTAAACCCGCCCTTTTGAGATACTTATCGTCAGTGGAGAAGCCAAGAGGCCTCACCAGGTGGAGAATGCAGCCAGTAGCGGCACAGGTACGCGCTATATTGCCCGTATTCTGCGGAATCTCAGGCTCTACCAAAACGACGTGCAAAGGCATAATCAACCCCCCTAAAACCCTGCTTCTTTTAACCACCCTTTCAAAATCTCAGCCGACCTCCTGAATCCTTCCTGCTCAGATTGGCTTAAAGGAAGCTCCAGCACCCGGGCAACTCCCTTAGCATTGACCAGCGTGGGAAGGCTCAGGCAGATGTCCTCCACGCCATAGTAGCCCTGCATAAGCGACGACACCGACAATACGACGTTTTCATCACGCAGGATAGCCTCCACGATGCGCCTGACAGCAAGCCCCACCGCATAATAAGTGGCGCCCTTGGCTTCGATTATTTTGTAGGCCGCATTTTTCACCTCATCGAATATCCTCATCTTTTCGTCGCTCTCGCAGGCCCGTCCACACCTCAAGCAGTACTGCTCTATTGGCATTCCGGCTATATTGGTAATGCTCCAGGCAGCCACCTCGCTGTCGCCGTGCTCGCCTATGATATAAGCGTGGACATTCTGGGTGGCAACATGGCAGTGCTGCCCCAGCAGGAATCTGAAACGCGCGCTGTCCAGCACGGTACCCGAGCCCATGACCTGAGAGGGAGGCAGTCCCGAAATCTTAAGCGTCACGTAGGTCAGTATATCCACCGGATTGGTGACCACCAGTATTATGCAATCTCTATTGTACTCCACAATCTTGGGCACGATTGAATAAAACACCTCTATGTTTCTCTTGAGCAGATCAATGCGGGTCTCACCCGGCTTTTGAGCCACCCCTGCGGTTATTATGACCACATTGGAATCGGCACAATCCTCATACGTGCCCGACCTTATCCTCACCGGCGGAACAAAGGCAATACCATGATTAAGATCCATCACTTCTCCTTCAAGCCTCTTCTGGTTTATATCCACCAGCACGATTTCTGAAGCCGTTCCGCCCATCATCAAAGCATAGGCGGTGGTAGCACCCACAAAGCCCGCCCCAATTATGGTTACCTTATTTCCGTAAAACCTGGTTTCCATCGTCTCTCCCAATCCTCTCTTTCAGATTATATTTTTCAGATTATATTTTAATGTCTTTGTGTAGATTTTACCATATTTTTTTTTGCATTGTGTCGAATCCTTCCAACTATCATTTTGATCTCTATACAGACTCTTAATGTAAATAATATTTCTAATTAAAATTTTTATTCTAAAGCAAGAAATCCTTCGCAAGCAAGCTGTACACTTGCGCAAACCGCAAATCAATGGTAAAATATGTTCATACAGTGAAGGTGAGGTGATCCCGTGTCAAACATAGTTCGACAGATATTCGAGCATAAGCTGGCAGAAATCCAGAGCCGTTTACCCCATAATGTAAATCTCGGGTACAGGAAAAGCGTCGTGTCGTTTGAAGAAATGCTACAGCAAGCTGAAAATGCACAGCAGATGCCTTCAAACCAGAAATCCCAGCAACACACTTCAGGAAAAGCCTTCACTGATGATGTGCAACCAAAACCTGATGGAAATCAATCAAGTTATGTACAGCTGCATGCCCGACAGTTAAATGGACAGCGGCCATACAATGAGTGGCTGTTTGCTTCCCTGTTACCCCAACTGAGTATAACCGGAGTGTCCTTAATGTCGGGCATAGACGGCGACTCATCTTCGCTGTACACCAGCCTGTTGCCGTTTATGCATTTGTATTCTCAGCAGCTATACGCTGGAAGTCATGGTAATCCGATAGAGGCGTTGCTCCCACTGCAGCCATATCCATGGATGGCATATGCCTGGCAAATGATGGCAAGCCAGTCAAGCTTTCAGACCCAATTTGATGGCATCATTGAACAGGTAGCCAGCAGATACGGCGTAGACCCAGCGCTCATCAAGGCCATCATCAAGGTTGAATCCAATTTTAACCCGTATGCCGTATCGCCTGCTGGGGCCATGGGGCTTATGCAGCTCATGCCCACCACTGCCAAATCGCTTGGGGTGACAAACCCGTTTGACCCGGTACAAAACATCAATGGCGGGGTACGGTACCTGCAAAGCCTGCTCAAGCGCTTCAACGGAAACGTGGATTTAGCTCTGGCTGCCTACAACTGGGGTCCGGCCAACATCGAATCGCGCGGCATCACCGATTTGAACGACCCTGTCCAGTTTGCAAAGCTTCCCGTCGAAACGCAGAATTATATAAAGAAAATTCGTGAATTACTCTCAGCTTAAAAAAGTGGGTACCTGTGAGTAAGCCCTGCTTGAAGAAACAGGGCAACAAGCTCAAAATCGGCTAATAACTGTCTAAAGCCATAAAAAAATGGGTTACCGCCACAAGGGGCCGTAACCCTTTTGCTCTCCTACCAGGCATTAGTTGATGTCAATTTTTCTGCCACGCCTTGTGTACTCCTCGGCCTTGGGCAGCACAACCCTCAAGATACCGTTTTTGTACTCTGCCTTTACGCCGTCCTCTTTCACGCCTTCCAGGATGAAGGTACGGTACACCTCGCCGTATCTTCTCTCGCGGCGGATATAATCAGCTCTCTCCTCATCAACGGCTTCTTTACGCCTTGCAGATATGATCAACCTGTCATCAATCAGCTCAATGTCGATATCATCTTTATCAAATCCTGGTAGTTCAGCCTCAACGATGTATTCCTTATCGGTCTCCTTCACATCGGCGCGCATGCCGGCTAAACCGGAACCAAACCCGGTCAAGAATCCCATATCAAAGAACTCATCCAAAAGATCTCTCCCGAAAAAGTCTCTTATCCATTCGCTGGGCGTCAAAGCGGGACGTCTCCTCCTGAAGGGCGTAATATCACGCATTGACAACCACTCCTTTTCTAAAATAATTTTTTGTTTTGGATTTTTACTTTTTTAAGTATCTCCTTTCGAGTTCGCTTTTATTATAAAAATCAAAGTCAAAGTAAGTCAAAGTCAGTTAAATATCCTTAAAGAAGAATAGGCCCAATTATTACCTATTCTTCTCATCAAAAATAGTTTTTTCCCAATAATTCTTCTTATTGCTTTAATTTTCTTATATAACTAAATTTATGCACAGCGTACCGTAGGGCCGTATGGACAGAACGGTCACTGAACCCTTTCCAAATATGCCCTCCATGAGCCCTACATACTCATCCAGCAGTTCATTGGGCATGAACACCAGCACGGTTCCGGCAAAACCACCACCGTGCACCCTGCAGGCTCCTTTTCCGCCGCCCTTTAAAAAGTTCTCGGTGACGCTCAAAGCCAGAGTAATCCCCTGCTCATGCGGATTTTTGGTGGTATAGCAGTTCTGAAGCCATTTCCACGAACTGTTCCCCGACTCATTCACCAGCCTCAAGAACTCGTCAAAATTTCCTCTTTCCAGAGCCTCTACCTGCTGTGCCACCCTCTGGTCCTCGGACAGGAAGTGCATGGCCCTGAGTATAGCGCGATCCCCCACCCGCGCCCTGAGCTTGGGAATATTTTGAATGACCTCTTCCATGGTAAGCTCCCTGCAAACCTTCTTACCTAATGCGCTGGCTACCGCCTTCATCTCTCGAGGCACAGAGGCATAGTCATCGGTGAGGTCGGCATGGCTGCCTCCCGTATTGATCACCAGCAGAGAATAGTTTTGGGCCGCAAAATCGAAGTCGATCTTTCGAACAACGGGATTGTCAAAATCCTTAAAGTCGATTGTAACAAATCCGCCTACTGCACAGGCAATTTGATCCATCAGCCCGCAGGGCTTGTTGAAGTATACGTTCTCGGCATACTGCCCTATTTTAGCTAGAAGTATCTCATCGATTTTGCCGTCATTGTACAGGTGATTGATGATGTTGCCCAGCAGCACTTCGATACAAGCCGATGAGCTAAGCCCCGAACCGCCTAATACCTCGCTGGTAATATAGGCATTGAATCCACCGATCCTATAACCCAGCTCCCTCATGCGACTGGCGATTCCTCTTATAAGTGCGGAGGTGGTCCCTTCCTCTTCTTTTCTAGGGGCCAGGCTGTCCAGCTCAACCACAAACGGCTCTGGATACCCTTCGGAATACACCCTTATGACGTAATCCGGCGATGGCGTTGCAACCGCGATGGCGTCCAGGCTGACGCCTGCCGCCAGTACCCTTCCTGCATTGTGGTCGGTGTGGTTTCCGCCGATTTCGGTGCGCCCAGGGGTGCTGAACATGTAAAACCCCTTTTGAGACTCATGTGGAAAGAATTGGCGGTAACGCACAACAGCCTGTACATACCTGTTAATCTGCTTTTCGATGATTTCCGGGGCCTGGCCATAGAGCTTTGCCAATAAAACCCTGCCTTTTGGGGAATTCAACTTTTCCTTAAGCAACTCTAAAGTTATCATCGCACCTTTACCTCCCAACTTAAAACGCTTCATCTGAATAGCGTATTTGCTAACATGCCGTCTATTTATCAGCTGATATACAGCATGAATTACGCCACCTGTGAACCACATCAAATACAGAGATGCTGTAACCCACACATCCACCGCTGACTGCCTGCTTAACCGCAGACTCGCCAGCTACTTTGGTGTACATATATTTTTACCCGCAGTTCATCTCTCCATCTCATAGAAGATGTAAAATATGCACCTACACATCAAAAACCTCAGCCGACTATAAAGCCAGTCAAACCCTCCTTATTCCGGCCGTCTCCAGGAAGCGGTCAAAGGCCTGACGCCCCTCTTTCGTAGCCTTAAACACGCCGGCATGATGCAAAACCTGCAGGCACTTCTCGCCCACCGAATCCTTGATTATCCTGCGGGCAGCTTCATCATCAAGATTAGTGCCGTACTTACTAATCAACTCTTTAATCCAGTGGAGGTGTTTGTTGAGTGGATGAGACTGCTGATAGACATCATCGCTTATAGTTTTTTTGCCTGTCAGTATATCGCAGATATCTGCAAGCTCATCCTTCAGACGGCCGGGAAGTATAAACAAACCCATTACCTCGATAAGCCCTATATTTTCCTTCTTTATGTGGTGGAGCTCTTGATGAGGATGGAATATGCCCATGGGATGCTGTTTGCTGGTACGGTTATTCCTGAACACAAGGTCAAGCTCATAGAGACCATCCTTACCTATCCTGGCAATCGGGGTAATGGTGTTATGGGGCACCTTTTCCCCTTTTTCATTTATGGTGAATGCTAAAACATCCACCGACGGGTCGGAGTAACCCCTCCAGAGGTGAAGCAGCTTATCGGCCAGCTCCACCAAAACCTGCGGCTTTGCATGACGAAGCCGCACAACCGACATGGGCCAGTGAACCACGCCTATCGTAACATCAGTATACTCTTGCGATTTGAGATAATACTCAACAGGCGCCTTTTCCATTGGAAAAGTATAGTAACCGCCTTGGAAGTGGTCGTGATTGAGTATGGACCCACCCACAATGGGTAAGTCGGCATTGGAGCCAATGAAATAATGGGGGAAATACTCGAGAAATTCAAAAAGGCGTTCAAACGTCTCCCGGCTGATTTTCATGGGCACATGCTGCTCGCTCAGCACAATGCAGTGCTGATGATAGTACACATAAGGCGAATATTGAAAGTACCACTGCTCACCCCTAAGCTTGATGGGCAGCACTCGAAGGGTCTGCCGCGCGGGATGGTTGATCCGCCCCGCATAGCCCACGTTTTCGGGGCACAGCAGGCACTTGGGGTATCCCACCTGTGGCGCGTTTTTAAGCGCGGCAATCTCCCGGGGGTCCTTCTCGGGCTTTGTGAGGTTGATGGTTATCTCCAGCTGACCAAACTCGCTATCATACTGCCACTTTATGTTGCGGGCAATGCGGCTTACGCGTATGTAATCGGACTTTTGGCAGAGATTGTAAAAATCATCGGTAGCAGCTTTGATGCCCTTCTCGGCCTTTATTCTGTTAAACCGCTCAATGACCTCCGACGGCTTTGGCATCAAAAGGCCCATTATGCGCGTGTCAAACAGGTCTCTGTACGTAAGCGTATCCTCAGGTATGAGCCCTCGCTGAACGGCATAGTCCAGGAGCTCCTCCAGTATAGGCGTTGCCGTCTCCGGCACCTCCAGGCTTTCAAGGTCTAGAGGCTGCGGATAAGGCTGGTCTATCTTTAGAAGGTCCAGCAGCTGATTCCTGGTATAGGTGACATCAAACTTGGATATCATGTCATTGGCCAGTGCAAAGGCCAGCAGCTTTTCCACCAGGTAGGCTGCACGTTGCTGCAAATCGTCCATGTTTACACCCCTTTCGGCTCGTCATTGCGGCAACCATCGCCGTGTTGACAACAGAAAGATTTATCTTCAACACAATGGACAAAGCAAGAGCCGTTCTCCTTGTTCATCCCAGTGACAATTATAGCATATTATACTTCAGCATTCCACAAAATAACCAAATGCGGCAGGCAAAAAGAGTTAAAGATTGATTCTGCTGCAAACTTAACTTGCTCAATGTAGCTTGATAAAGTAACGCTTATGCATGTAATTTTTCGCTTACTGTCATTTTTCTTCGAAATTGCCGCGGTACCAAGCGACTGACTAATTTTTGCAGCTCACATTCAATAAAATTTCGTTTTGAAAAGCAAAATTTAACTTTACACCAAAATCTAGAATTAAATGGCTTTAGCACTACGAACCAAGCTCAGCGTTCACAACATCATGGCGTTTATGCCTTTCAATGTTTTCAAGGATAAACAGCAGCATAACGCTGATGCCAAAGGTAACCATGATGAGCACAAACGGAAGCTTTGGAGAAACAGAGGAAAGCAAGCCGCCTATATACCCAAAGGGCGTTGTCAAACCTAAGACCAGCACATACAGGATGGACATGACCTTGGCTCTGTCCTCGTCGTTTATGCTGTTGGCCACCAAAGATTCAACAAATGGGTAAATTAATGCCATGCCGGTAGCTCCGATAACGATAGCAAGCACTGATAGGTGGAGCTTCCCAGGAGGAGACAACACAAAGATGCCATTGCTTATTATAGACAACACAAATCCCCAGAGAAGAGGACGGGTGACTTTGAGCTTTCCCAAAGTAGGCATTACAAACAGGTATATAAAGAGCATTATGGCAGATGTAATGGCTGTAAACATTCCAATGGTTCCCTCAGAAAGTCCCAACCCTTTGGTATAAAGGATGGCCGAAAAGGTATTGCGCAGAGTTACCTGCACGTTGTTAAACAGCATGAGCCCAAAGGCCAGCATGGTATGGGGGCTTTTTAAAAGCTGCATACATATTCTTCTGTACTCATCCAGCACCTCTATGACATTGAACCCCTTTGTCGTTTGCATCTTTATAAGCCCCATCTGCGTCTCATGGGTAATCCTATTCCTTATAAAAAACATGCTGGTCATGGAGACAAAGGCAAATAAATAAAGCCCCCTCATGGCAGGAACCACGCCATACCTTTTGACGAGCCCACCCGCAATGGGCGCAAAAAATCCCGCCAAAAGTCCCGCAACTTGAATCCAGGTATACACATGTACCCTCTCTTCAGGACGGGTGTCCTCAACCAGCAGACAGGTCCATGAGGTGTGTACTATCCTGAAAAAGCTGTTGACTATGCTGGCCACCAAAAAATAATAAAAGTTCTGTGCAAAAGCCCATATCAATACAGCCAAGCTCCATCCTATAAGGTCGAAGATGAGCGTTGTCCTCTTCCTCCCCAGCCTATCTGTAATGTATCCGCTTATAAACGAAAAGAACACCTGGAAGAGCAGCCCTACCGATGTTATAATGCCTATGTGCTCATCAGTACAGCCCAGTTCAAGCATGTACACCGAAGCATAAGGAATAAACAGGTTATAAGGTATTCCCCACAGGGGTTCAACCACCAAACATCCCCTTGCATTACCCCTAAAGCTCTTCAATATATTCCACGTCTCTTGAAGCTGTTTTTTGATTATACCCAACCCCATCCCCACCCTCTCTTTATAATGCACCTGCACCTTATATTTGATAATGCCCCTGCAAACCTGATATGTCATAACAAAAAAATAAGCCCGGCTTAAAAGATCAGGCCGAGCATCATTATACTTTATATTTCGTGATCAGGCAATATGAAGTTCCTCGATTTTTATTGCCCATACCCCTGTAATCAACGGTTCCTTTGCTTTAAATACTCTACATACGATTGATCTCCCCTATGTAATGCGCACCGTCTGAACCACTTTTTAATACCCGCATTAGCCGGATAAACTGGAGCTATATCCATTGAAAGCTCAGCCACAGGTTTTCAGTGGCATAATAAACAACATCTATGGTTCGGTACTGTTCCCCAGCTTGCTGGCATACACCGTTTACAGTAGGAAGGTTATGATACTGTGATTGCATGGTCCATATCTCATACCTCGAGCTGCTAAAAGTCTTAGCGGTATATGTTTCAACGCCCACATCAATAAATAATATGTCCAAGCCAATAGCCCTGCCGTTTCTCCTGCAAAGTCCATAGAAGTCCGTTATACATTGTACTCCAGCTTAGGAAAATTCATAAGTAATTCCTATAGGAAGCTACTTTTATTTACTAAACCGATGTATTAGAAAAATCATCCTCATCAGATATTTTACTATTCAGCATCTCTTTCTTTATTTGTTTTCGCAAACTCAAGCTAGCCCAAATTAACGTAAAAGCACTGGTAACAATAGATAATGCCAAAGGTATAAAAGCAGCAGAAGAAGGATTACTCCACGGCAAAATTATAATGCACAAGACAATAATAACCAACGCCATGGTAATGGTACTACGATGTAACCCAGACAAAAAATCTTTTTTCATTCAAGATAACTCCATTCTGGAATAGTCTCTACATGATGACATGCACAAAGACGTCCATTAAATGGAATTAATTCAGGTTCTTCTATGCTGCACTTTTCATCAGCATATGGACACCGAGGGTGAAATCGACATCCAGAGGGTGGTTTTGCTACAGAAGGCATATCTACAGATTTTAATGGCAATTTCCTTTTTCTACTCTCAATATCAGGATCTGGAACAGGAACGGCAGATAGCAAAGCCTGCAAATAAGGATGAGCGGGCCGCTCCAATACAGTAGCTGTTCTGCCAGTTTCTACTATTTTACCGAGATAAAGAACAGTAATACTACCATTTTGTGCTATATAACGAGCAGTAGCTAAATCATGGGTTATGTACAAAAACGCGATATTCATTTCCCTATTTAACCGACTCATCAAATTTAATATAGCGATACGCAGCGATACATCAATCATAGATACCGGCTCATCAGCGATGATAAGTTTGGGATTCATCAATATTGCCCTTGCCATTAAAATGCGCTGACGCTGTCCTCCAGATAGCTGATGAGGATACTTTTCTAAAAACATTTCAGGTGGAGAAAGCTCTACACGTAACAGAGCCTCTTTAACCTTCTGTAATGCTTCCTTCCGGTTTTTAACTATTTTTCTAGAAAGAATAGGGCCAACAAGTGAATGTTCAATAGTATGCACTGGATTTAAAGAAGCATATGAATCCTGCTGCACAAGTTGCACACTATGACGATATTTTCGAAATTCTGCTCGCGTCATCTTATAGATATTTTTTCCCTCAAAAAGCACTTCCCCACTAGTGGGCTTTAATAATCCCGCCACAATATTCCCTATAGTGGTTTTTCCTCCCCCGCTTTCCCCTACTAAAGCAGCTATTTCACCTTCATTTATAGTCATATTAATACCTACAGCAGCTCCTATGGGAATTTTAGGTTTAAAAAGCCCACTCTTTTTATAATAGTACATATCCACATTTTTAAGCTCCATCAAAGGCTTATCCATCTTACTGCTTCCCCCTTCATAATTTATAGGTATAGATGACACATGACTTTATGATCAGGTGCTACATCTACCATTTGAGGTATTTGTTCTTCACAGATAGGTTTTGCGTGTATACAACGGGGATGAAAAGGACAGCCTTTAGGCATATTATATGGATCAGGTGGAGTACCCATGATAGGCTTTCGTTCTTTCAACTCATCCAACAATGATGGAGCAGCTTGAAGCAACTGTTTCGTATATGGATGAGCAGCATTATAAAACATATCTCGTATTCCTCCTATTTCCACCAAGTACCCCGCATACATTACACCCATTCGTTCAGCTACTTTTGCAACTACTGCAATATCGTGGGTTTGCAGGAACATAGTAATCCCCATCTCCTCATGAATGCGTTTTAAAATGTTAAAAATGTAGTCCTGCGTAATTACATCTAAAGCTGTAGTAGGCTCATCAAGTATAATCATTTGTGGATCCAATAACAGAGAAAACGCAATCATAACCCGCTGTTTCATTCCACCCGATAATTCGTGAGGATATGAATCTAAAACGCGATTTGCTTCCAAACGTACATATCCAAGCAATTCAGAAATTCTCTTTAGAGCTGCACTTTCATCATAATTCTCCATATGTATTCGTGCTGTTTCTAAGAATTGTTCTCTTATAGTCATAACGGGATTAAGGGAATTTTGTGCCGCCTGAAACACCATTGATACCTCTTTCCAGCGATATTTATTTAATTCTCTATTGTCCATTTTTAATACATCTCTGCCTTTATACAGTATTTGTCCGCTAACAATCTTACCAGGTACTGATACTAAACCAATAATAGCACTGGCTAAAGTAGATTTGCCGCTGCCCGATTCTCCTACCAGCGCTGTTACTTTGCCTTTGGGAATATCCAGATCTACATGATTAACCGCACGAATAGTACCGGCACGCAACGGAAAATCAATGGTTAGATCTCTAATTTCAACTAAATTCTCCATATCTATTCTCCTTTCGTTACATTATTAGTTACGCAATCGAGGATTTAATGCATCATCAATTCCACTGGCAAAGAAAATACATCCCAGTTGGAATAAAGTAAGACACAAAATTGGTGACAATAAATAATATATAGCATCTGGATTGGTTAACCCTTGACGAATTGCACTATTTAGCATAACCCCCCAATTAGTCGGCGTATATGGAGCAAATCCTAGCATCATAACACCTACACTAGATACAATTGAAGACTGCATAATAGTAATAAAATTGATTGCTAAATAAGAAACCATATTGGGCAACACTTCACGGAAAATTATATAAAAATTATTAAGTCCCATAACCTTACAAACGACAATGAATCCTCGTTCCTTTATTTCTAAAATCTGAGCTCGTACTGCTCTTGCTAGCCCTGCCCAACCAAATATGGCAAGAATGCTCGCCATAACCAGTGGGCTTTTTATTGAAATAAAAGCCGATAATATGATCATTATAGGAAAGCTTGGAATAGTAAGGAATAGGTTGGTAATTAACATTAACATTGAATCTACCCAGCCACCGATAAATCCAGAAAGAGCACCAATGGTAACCCCTATTAAAATAGCAAAAGTAGCTGCCAAAAAACCTATCGTCAACACATCCCGTGAGCCATGTACAACCTGCGCAAAAATGTCTCTTCCAATATAATCTGTTCCCATTATATAACGCTTATTTTTATATAAATTTCCCTCTTTCTCCTCTTCTTCAGTTTTCTCTTCCTGTTCTCCCATCTGCATAAAAGGATTACGAGCAATTTCCATCTCTTCATTAGTTTCATCCACTTCTTTTACGCCAAAAATCATTTCGATGATAGCTGGCCTACGATAACGATTTTCAAAATTAGGAGTAAGATCAAGTGGGACAACTGCAGCTCCTACTGTAGCCATCAGAATGAACATGACGAGAATCAGCATTCCGATAAATGACTGCTTATTACGGTAAATTATTTTGAAAAACGTTTTTATACTCTGCATACATTATCCCTCCGTCTTTACGCGAGGATCGAGCTTACTATATAAAAGGTCAGCAATTAAATTTGCTAAAATGACAGCAAAACTCGTAACAAGCAACATTCCTTGCATCATCGTATAATCCCGCTGTGCAGTAGCCTGTGCAATAAATGCTCCCATTCCTGGATAACTAAAAGTGGATTCAATCAAGGTTGATCCCCCAACCATAGTACCAAAGCTCATGGCAAGATGTGTAACCATTGGTAACATAGCGTTTTTTTTCACATACCTTTTCCTAATCAAATTGTCTGGAATACCTCTAGCACGGGCTGCAGTAATATAGTCTTCACCGAGTACATTCATTGCTGCACCCCTCATTTGCAAAGCCCACATACCTACAGAAGTGAGAACATATGTAAGTATCGGTAATGCTGCATGATATAATACGTCTAAAATAAACTCCAGTGTAAAGCCTGGTTTGATGTTGGGAGAATATGCACCTACCAATGGAAACCACTTCAGCTTAATACCGAATATAAGTATAAGCAGTATGCCAAAAATGAAATTTGGAATAGCCGTAGTAATTATAGAATATACAGAAATAACAGGATTTATAAATGAATTACGTTTCCACGCCATCAACATACCAAGTCTTGTTCCTATGAAAAAACTTAAAATTAAAGAAATGGACAGCACAAATAGCGTCCACGGTAAAGTTTCTGCAATAATCTGATTTACCGTCAGTGTTCGCGAATACATGGAGGTTCCTAGATTACCCCGTAAAAGTCCACCATAATAACGAGCCATCTGACGTAAAATAGGTTCATCTGGATCATAATTAAGCATATTAACCACAATTTTTCGAGCATCCTCAAGACTAATACCTCGGCTTTGCGCTTCACTACGGCTCATCATTTCAACGACATCACCAGGCATAGCCCGCAGAATTAAAAAAGTCATAAAACTTGCCAATATCAATGTAAATAATGCAATCCCGAAGCGTTTAGCAAGGTGTTTTATCACATATTACACCCCTTTCAACAATGAAAATTCAAAAATAAGGGGCAAGCGGGCATTCACTTGCCCCTAGTTAATATCATATACTTTATGTACCTTGGCTTACCGAGGTTTTAAATCTCCTGACCAGATTACATACATGTCAGCAAAACCTATATTTAATTCGGCGATATCTACAATCTCTTCAAAATTACGACCGACTGGCATAAATTGATTGTATTTGTCTATTTCATCCTCCATAGGTAAACCAGTTATAGTTTTCCGGTTTAGCCATACACCAGTAGTATTCTGATAAAGATTGGCACCAAAAGCATACTCGTTACAGATCCATACCAGAGTATCAATAATCTTCTGGCGTTCTTCTTCATCGGCAGTAACCGGCAGTTTATCAACCAACTCAATAGGATCCACTTCTGTTCCATCAGGTCCTTTAACTTTCAAATTAACCCGATTTGTTTCAGGATCCCGCGGAAGTCCCATTAATTCACTGGGACCACCCTTAAAGGTATTATTAAGGGGACTCCATGGATACATAAATGACCATGTTATATCTCCCCACTCAATGACCATATCATACATTCCTTCTTTAGCAGCATTATTCCAAAATACTGAACTGTCAACCGCTACAACTTGAGTAGGAAATCCAAACTTTGTTAGCTGTTCAGCAGCAATAGAAGCTGCAGTATCAACTACGCCAGCAGGTTGCCAACCGGCATTTACAGCAATTGTAAATGAATATGTCTTGCCATTTTTATCTTCCCAAATACCGTCTTTATTTCGTTTCCACCCGTTCTCTTCAAGAATTCTGGCTGCTTTTTCGGGATCATATTCATATTTAGTTAGCTTAGCTCGCATCTCTTCGGAAACATATGTTTCAAGCGAAGAAGGTGGCATACCTACCATGGATATAGGGAACTCTTTACCATAATAGTTAGCACCTTCACGGATCTTAGTACGATCCAAAGCATATACCAGTGCACGACGTAAATTTACATCATTAAATGGTTCACGTCGTTGATTGAAGAACAACACGTGACAAGCTGGATCGAACATTGGATAAAATACGATATCCTTGTTAGAAGCTAAAATAGATTCCGCTAAGTCCTTTGGAAGTGATCCGTTATAGATATCAGTAGTACCATTGCGTAACATACCAAGCATACTTTCTGCTGTACCCGTTATATGATGGATTTTTTCAAAATAAATTTGATCGGCTGCCCAATAATCATCTCGCTTAACAAGAACAGCATCAGAAGCAGTGACACTTTCCACTACGTAAGGACCAGTGCCTATAGGTTTTGGATACGTTAACTTCATCATCTCATTCCAATTATCGCTTAACGCTTTGTCCTGTTCTTCGGTTAATTTTTTACCAAAAGCGGTACGCGCAACAGCAAGCTCTTCTGGGGTGGCATCTCTGGCTGATTCGTAAATAGACTTTGCTTTGTCCACATATTCTTTAAAGATATGATAAGGTACATTCATAGTACCATCCTGAGCAATCAGCAAATCGCGTAGTTCCATAAACGGAGGTGGATCTTGCCATACAAGTTTTACCGTATAATCATCGATTTTTTCTACTTTTGTTAAATAATTGCATATAGTACGTGGATTTAAATAAAAAGCTGCAATTACATCATCCGCAGTAAACTTTTCTCCATCATTCCAGGTGACATCATCCCGTAATTTAATGACAGATTCTCTCTCACTATGTTCTATAGATGTAGCTAAAATGGGGTGAATAACATCTGTAGAACGAACAATCTGTGTTAAACGTTCAAATACATATCTGCCCATTTCGCCAACTCCGCCCTGGGTAAACGGATTCCCTTGAAATTGAGGTGGTTTAGGCCATGATCCCCAGGTAGCCCTAAACACTTTTTCCTTATTGACTTTAGGTACATAATCATCTGCTTTGACCATTTCAGTATTTTGCTCGGATTTCTGTTCAGCATTTTCACTGTCCGTCTTATCTTGAGGTGTCTCGGCAACTTCCGTTTTCTTGGATTCGTCAGATGCTGTTGGTTCCTCAGGTGTTGTCGCTGTTTGTTGTTGACATGATGCTAGAATAGAAACGGCAAGCAGTAAAGACACCAGAAGCGAGATACTTCTCACAAACCTATGTTTCACATGACCCCCTCCTTAATTATTTTTTGATTGCGTAAAACCCTGAAATTCCTTACTTTTCAGGGTTTTACCTTTTATAGAGATAGGATTCTCTTCATTTTTATTAGGTTATATATTATGCCAAATATGTAAAAATTTAATTTATAAAATGAAAGGGCTCCTGCAGTATAGCTAAACATCCCTACTTTTAATAATTTTTTGAATAATCCCCATTAATTTATAGTAATTTAAAAGTATTGCATCTTTGACAAATTTTTATAGTTATACTTAGTTTTTAAGCGTTATAGAATGCATATACTTAGCACGTGTTTTTACTTTATGTATACAAAAGAATAGATAAAAGCTTGGACTATGAGCACTCCCTTGTTCATGTTTTGTACTTATAAAAATTTTCCAGCAAAATGATATCCACTCCGTCTCCTAGATTCTGAATCTATTTTGAAATCCATACTAAATCCAATTTATAGTTCTATAACTATCTTATTCAATTTCATCAAAATGATCAAGTCCAAATTTTTGTGTAAAATTCCCTCTGGCTAGAATCAGGTTAAATTATCACCACTAATCTTTATTAAATTTTACTGCTTCCGGCTTCTTTTAGGTCAAGGATTCGCTATCGCCGGGCTGCGCCCGTCCTTGACCTAAAAGAGCCTCCAGCAGTTTTAT
>NZ_FOXR01000023.1:0-39311 GCF_900115765.1 Caldicoprobacter faecalis
CAGAAAGTATACAGGCTCTTTAAGCCTGGTAGTAGGGCTATTGGCTTGCCCCACAGGTGTGAGGTACACACCACACCTGTGTTGCCCTATTGAGTAGAATATCCACCCAGTAGGGAAGACGGCCTGAAATTCGGAGCTGTCAAGAATCCTCGCCCCTTCCAGGGCGGGGAGAAGTCAAATGTTTGTTTCCATGTAGTACCATAACTTATGGAGCACGTAAATCATCGGGGCTAGCAATTAAATCAGCACTCAGGATAAAATAAAAAGCATGCGCGAAACAGCTGCTACGTTTTCATTCTGGCTGTTATCAATCATAAGCTGGGGGGTACCTTATGCGCATTTTATACTTTGAACCCTATTCATGTAAAAGGCGACATGCATTGGTCGTGGAGTGCATAGAGCGCATAAAGCAGGGGCAGACGGCGTTGTACATACTGCCTTCAAGGGAAGCCATGTTTGACGTGAGGCGGCTTTTTGCCGAACAAATGGGGGGTATCTTCAACTGCCACGTTTTTGGCTTTGATGACCTGGAACGGATGATGTTGGAGAATGAGCTGAGGAAGAAGCGCGTGATCGACGATACCGAGAAAAGGGTCATATTGAGGCAGTTGGTTGAGGGGCTTTCGGAGGATAATTTTTTCAGGCGAGTGAGATACAAGCAGGGCTTTTTAAATCTTATGATTGATACCATAAGGCTTTTTAAGCGCTCGTGCGTCACGCCCGATGAATTTTGGGTCAGGACCTCGAGGTTTCACGGCAGATTACTTGAAAAGTGCCGGGGTGTGTACGAAATCTACCAGCAGTATGAGAGGTTTAAGGTGCGTAGGAATCTCATGGACATAGAAGACATTTCGATTGAGGCCATCAAGGCGTGCAAGGATGCCAAAATATTGAAAGCCACGGGCGTTATAGTCATAGATGGGTTTGTAAACGTGGACCCCGTGAACTTGAACCTGGTCAGCAGCATAATGGAGAGCCATCCCGATATTCCCATATACGTCAATGTACCATTTAAAAATGACTATAATCGAGAGTTTGTGATGGAGGAGATAGTCAAGGATTTTGAGGGATTGGGATTTGAGCGCGTAGAAGCCGGTGTTGATGCTGGTTCCAATCTTGAGGAGCTGGCCAGAAGGCTTTATTCCGGAGGGGCAAGCGTAAGGATTGATGGCGAAAGCCTACAAATACTGAACAGCCCGTGTATTGACCATGAGATAAGGACGGCGGCCAGGCGAATAAAAGGGCTTATACAGGATTCAAACGTGAATCCCTCTGATATAGCCGTTGTGGTTGCTGACATGGATGGCTACAGGGATAAGGTTCTAGAGGTATTTAGGGAGTATGGCATCCCCATAAAGGCTCGAAGGCAAAACGGCTTGGTGTCGATCCCCTTGATAAAGGATATAATGTCGCTGCTAAAATTTGTGCTCTATCAGGAGGAGAGGGACAGCGCTTTTGTATCCATAGTTACCTCCAAGTATCTGTTGCCGTTTGACGTCCTGCATCATGAAGGGTTTGAGGTTGCAAGGCTGCTTGCTATTGCCGAGCGCATACTTGGAGAGTATTCTGGACAGCCCGGGATGTACTTTGCGGAATTTTTAAAAGGGTACGCTGAGACAGCGCAGGACGATGCAGCCAGGGCAGGTATGGAGGAGTACATAGGCGTGGTCACCGAATTTTTAAGCAGGCTGGAAAGCCTTGTGAATGCCCAAAATTCCAGCCCGGTGGAGCTTTTTCAGCTCTTTAACGAGCTTTTGAAAAGGCTTAACATAGAGGATAAAATTTCGAAGCTTTACAGCCATGGCCTGCTGGATGTGGAGCTGTGGCTGCGCGATATAGAGGCCGTGAGCAGGATGTTTGACGCCCTGGAACGGTTGTATAAGGCTTACGGGCAGTATTCTTCCGAAAGCGATACCGCAACTTTACAACAGGCTGTCCATGACGTCATATCCGCTTTATCTGAGCAACAGGCCGCTGACCTCAGCGCCGAGAGGGGTGGGGTGAGGCTTATCACCCCTGACCTCATAAGAGGGCAGCGGTACCATGCAGTTTTTGTATTGGGATTGAACGAGGGTATCTTTCCTGTCGGCAGTGGCGGTGTCGGCATATTTGACGGCTACGAAGCTGACAGGCTTTTCGAGGTGGGCATCAATTTGAGGCCATTGCGGTGGGAGCTTGAGCGTGAGAAAATCAGGTTTAATGCCTGCATATCTTCGGCGCGAAAAAGCCTTTATCTGTCGTACAGGACGGCAGATGAGGACGGGAGCGTGATGATCCCCTCGCCTTTTATAGACGAAGTCCTGTCGACTTTGAATGAGCAAAGCCGTAAATCCGTAGTGGCGCAGCCTGTCAGCATGAGGGATAGGATGGCGTTTGATGAAAAACCCTGCAGCACAAGGGAAGCCATAAAGGTCCTGAGCCTGCGCCTCAGGGATGCCAGGGGAGCAAGGCATATCGATTGGGGAGCACCTGCTGAGGAGGCAGCAAACAGGCTAAGGTATTCGGCTCATGCAGCCGATATCGAATTTTCAAGGGAGTTTTGCCCTCAGTTTGATTCCTACGATGGCAGGCTCACGCTGCCGCACCTCAAGCAGCAGGATTTGGAGTATGCCTTCTCTGCTTCGCAGCTCAACAGCTATGTGTGGTGCCCTTTCACCTATTTTGCACAGAGGGTTCTTGACATACAGGCTGAGGATGATACCGCTGAACGGTTTATGGGCATTGGGAGCTTTTATCACTCCGTGCTGAAGGCCTACTATCATGACAATGACGATGTGTTGACGCCCGATATGCAAAGGTTTAACGCCGTCTTTTTTGAGCAGGCACAGGATCTGCACCTCGACCATGTCTTGCCTCCGCTTAAGGACTTTGCTTTGAAGCAGCTGCATAGCGTGCTGGAGAATTTCATCGTCCATGATGCCCGGAACATGGCAAGGTACTATGAGGTTACGGGGCGCATTTTGAAACCGGTGATGCTGGAAGAATTTTTTGAAACCACAATCGATGGATGCAGCGCCGTCATACGGGGCGTAGCAGACAGGGTGGATATGGAGGCCGATGCAAAAGGCCAGTTTACGGGCAGATACATAATATACGATTACAAAAAGAGCGGCATAAAGAGCATAAGGGAATGCATAGAAGGCAGCGATTTTCAGTTGCCGCTGTACCACGCTGCCATCAATGAAATGATAAAGAGGCGGTTTGGAATAGAAAACCCGGAGTGCCTGGCCCTTTTGTATTACAGCATTGAAAGGCTGGAGTGGAACGGCATAATTCGAAAGGACGTAAAGAATGCGCTGTTTGAGGGCAGAAAAGGGCCTAGGACAACTCCTGCCAAAAGCAATATGCAGGTAGTGCTGTCCTGGAGCCTGAAGGAGGCCGCAAAGGTCATAAACAGGATAAGGCAGGGATACTTCATGCCGCAAAAGGAGTGCCCGGCGGGAATCTTCGGCTGTACCTACAGCGGCATGTGCAGGCATGACGAAGCCAGGATGGCCAGAAAGGAGAGGGTGTGAAGGTGCTTCAGGATATATGCAAAAGGTATGGCGTAAACGAGGAGCAGGCCAGGGCCCTTGATACCACTGCCAGCATCGCGGTGCGGGCGGGTGCAGGCTCCGGCAAAACGCGGGTGCTGACGCGGCGCTTCATAAGGCTGATCCTGGAAAATTCCGATGTAGACCTTGACAGCATAGTGGCTATAACCTTTACTCGCAAAGCCGCAGCCGAGATGAAGGACAGGATACGCAAGGAGCTTTCGGACAGGATCCTAAAAAGCAGCAGCCTGGATGAAAAGAAAAGGCTTTCGGGATTGAGGATGCGGATCACCAGCGCCAACATCGATACCATACACGGATTTTGCGCCAAGCTGCTGCGCGAAAACTTTGCGTATCTGGACATCGACCCCGATTTTAAGGTGATGGACGAGATCGACAGGGATATCGTGCTTTCAAGGATAGCCGATGAAGTAATACGGGAGTTTGTCGAGGACCCGCAAAACGCCAAAGTGGTTGCGGCTATTGCCGAAAGATTGCCGGTATCGTTGTTTACCGGGGACCTTAAAGATGGAATTTTATCGGCATTCAAGGCGATGATGGAAAGGGGATGTACGCCAGAGGATCTGAAACCGAGCGTTGGAACCGGAGAAAGCTGTGAAGAAACAGAGCAAAAGGGCAGTAGTGATATTCAAAGCGATAAAGCGGATGGAGAAGCTGATTGCGCTCATGAAAGTGCAAATCATGTTTATGAAGAATCTGACGACGATGGCCCAGGGGACGGTTGCGATGGTGCAACGGACGGCCGGCGGCGTCAAGAACCTGTGCAGGTGGGGCAATACAGCCAAGAGAATGCGGTAAAAGGCGCAGAAGCGGACCTTGTGCACATTTTAGAAGATATGGGCCTGCGGCTGATACGACAGCTGTACAGGAGCTATAGCCAGTACAAGGACAGGGAGAATATGCTCGATTTCAACGATTTGGAGCTTAATGCGTTAAAGCTTCTCAGCAACCCCGATATACAGAAATACTACCATGAGAAGTTTACTGCCATAATGGTAGATGAGTTTCAGGACCTCAATCCCCTTCAAAAGAAAATCCTTGACCTCCTTACCCACGTGGACGGATGTATACCGCAGGGAAGGCTTTTCATAGTGGGAGACTACAAGCAGTCCATATACGGATTCAGGGGTTCGGATTACAGGGTGTTTGAAGAGGGGTGCAGGCAGATCTCTGAGCATGGCGGAAGGGTGGAATACTTGAGCAATTGCTACAGGAGCACCAAAACCATCATAGGTTTTGTCAACGGAGTGTTTAAACACCTATTAGACCCATATGAGCCTTTAAAATACCCCGAGCAACAGAAGGATAAGCGCTACAATGAGCCAAAGGTGGAGCTTATAACATGGGATAAGGAGGCTTTAAAGCAGGTCAAGCCCAGGACCAGATGGGATTTGGCAAAGGGGCTGCTGCTCTCCGAGGATTCGATGGATCAGCTTAAAAAGGTATTGGAAGAGGAATACGAGGATATAGTTTTGGCGGGCAAAAAGGATTACCAGGGAGATGTGATTGCGGCAGCCATTCACAGGCTTGTATCACAAGGCTTTGATTACAGCGACATAGCCATACTTTTAAGGAGCAGGTCCTCGCTGGCGCAGGTCGAACGGGCGCTTACAAACCACCGTATCCCTTACTGCGTGCTTGGGGGAATAGGGTTTTGGAGCAAGCAGGAGGTAACCGACATACTGGCTCTATACAGGTTGGTGTTTTATCCGGATGACAGGCTGGTCCTGCTCACCGTACTGAGATCGCCCATATTCGGATTTTCCGATGACCTTTTGCTCGAACTTGCAGGATTTATGAAAGAACAGGGGATGGAGCATACCAGGCCGGATGCGTTGATGGAGGCTTTTTCAGAAGCTTTGCAGGATGAGAGAGCCTGGGTGGTTCAAAGGGCGGCTTCCATACTTAAAGGGGCCTGTGCCCTTGGCGGGATAACAAATGCAGCGGAATTATTTGATAGGCTCATTGAGCTGACAGGGTATGATGAAATCTTGATGGCCCTGCCCTATGGCGAGAAAAAGCTGCGCAACCTGGAGAAGCTGATGGGAATAGTTGAGCGGTTTGAGGATAAGGGGATATATACAGCCCGGGATTTCCTGGTGTACGTGGATACTCTGAGCAGGTCATCGGCCAGGGAAGAAGAGGCTTCGCTGGACAGCGAGGACAGCAATGCGGTGAAGATATTGACCATCCACGCTTCAAAAGGCCTGGAATTTAGAGCGGTTTTAATACCCGATATGGATCAGGCGCTGGATGCCCAGGCGAAAAAGAATAAACCTCTTTTTCTGCTGGATGAACACAACAACCTGGTGGCCATGGGCGTTGACGGTGAAGGCAAGCTAAATGAGGCGGTAAACCCAGCATACGCCGAGATTTATAACCGTAGGCTGCTGGCAGAGCTTGACGAGTCAAGAAGGCTTTTCTACGTCGCGGCCACCCGTGCACGGGAGTATCTGGGACTGATAGGGCAGCGTCAGGATATAGATGAGGATTATGCCCCTGAAAAGCTGAACAGTTTCATGAAGCAGCTCATGTGGGCCATCCAGCAATCCGGCACCATTGCAGAGTTGGCCGAGGTGAAGGCAGAGGAGCTACTGCCTCTTGAGGCGGAGTGGGATGAAGGTGGCCAAGCCGTTTTGAAGAGCATTGATGCCGACGACGCCTTTACGCTGAGGTTAAAACCCCTGGATGCTTCCCGCGAAGGGAGCATAAGCATATCATCCTGGCTGAAATACAGGGGCTGTCCCAGGAGGTTTTACCTTGAAAATATATTAAACCTCAGACAGGACAGCCGCGCATCTCTGCATGAATTGCTGGAAGAGAGGATGGATGAGTGGGCAGGTGAGACCACACCTGTTGATTTAGGGATAAACGTTCATCTTTTGCTAAAGGAAGTCGATGTGGCTGATTTGCCCGGATTGAAAATCGAAACCTTGACCGAGTTTGCCAGGGAACTGGGCATCGATATCCAGCGCTATGTGTCGGCGCTTAAAGGATATATGCAGGGGTTGTGTAAGATAGAGAAACAGCGCGCAAAAGAGGTACGAGGCCAACTGCTCGATAGCTTGAGAGAATACGCCTTTAGGGTGCCCATCGATGAGGGCCTTTACTTCTCAGGGATCGTCGATAGGGTGGATATTTACCGGGGAGAAGGGCGTCTCAGGGCTACCGTCATAGATTATAAAACCAATCGCGTAAACAGCCTTGCTGAAGCCGAGGAAAAGGCGATGTACTATCACGACCAGCTTGTCTGTTACGCCTGGGCTTTGAATAAGGTACTCCATTACAAGGGTGAAAGGGTAATTGTGGACGAGGCGGTTATATATTTCTTAAACGCAGGCCGGGCTATAAGCGTCCCGATCAATAAAGGATATGCCGAGAAAATAATTGACGAGATGGTGGCTGAGTCGCCTGCTTTGCTGGGCATGAAACCGTTTGATGAGTACAAACCTAAAAAATCCGAGGCATGTGCTTTGTGTCCGGTGAGAAGGTTTTGCGATGTGGTCGTGGAAAGTTTTTGAATTTTTTATGAGAAATGCTTGCGTTTATGTTATATTATATCTATAATAATCATGAAATTATATATTTTTTAGGAGAAAAAGTCAATTCAGTGAATTGGAGGCATAATATGGTCACAGCGGATCAACTACTGGTTAAACAGATAAACAAATCAATAGTGCTCAATACCATAAGAAAGAAAGAGGTTATTTCAAGGGCTGGTATTGCCGAATTTACAGGTTTAAACAAGTCCACCGTTTCCTTTCTGGTAGATGAACTTATAAAGGAAGGACTTGTAAAGGAAATAGGGCCTGGTGAATCAAAGGGTGGCAGAAAGCCAATTATGTTGACGATAAATGATAAAGGAGGTTGTGTAATAGGCGTTGATTTGGGCGTAAATTATATTTTGACCGTTTTAACTGATTTGGTAGGGAATGAGCTGTGGGAAAAGAAAGTAGATATAAAGCTGGGAGAAGACAAAGAGAAAGTTATTGACCTTTTGATGCAATCAATTGAGGAGGCAATTGAGAATGCGCCCAGGACAGTGAAAGGTATTACGGGCATTGGAATAGGTGTACCCGGAATTGTGGATTATAGGAAGGGAACTGTGTTGATGGCTCCCAACCTCAAATGGAAGGATGTACCTCTCAAAGAGATGGTGGAAGAAAAATTTAAAATAAAGGTACATATTGATAACGAGGCAAATGTGGGTGCAGTGGGGGAAAAATGGTTTGGGGTTGGGATTGAATGCAGCAATTTTGTTTACGTCAGCGCAGGAATAGGGATAGGAACAGGTATAATAGTTAACGGGGAGCTTTACAGAGGCGCATCTGGATTAGCGGGCGAAATAGGACATGCAACAATAAATATATATGACGAACTGTGCAACTGCGGGAATACCGGCTGCTGGGAAAACTATGCTTCTGAAAGAGCATTGCTGGATTACATGCAAGCTCAGTTGAAGCAAGGAAAGCAGGATAAATATATAAACAGTCAGAATATCAGTGACTTAAACGCTTTGCGCATTATAGATTTTGCGCATAAGGGGAGCAGTATTGCCATAGAGGGGTTAAGGGAGATAGGCAAGAATCTTGGTGTAGGAATAATAAATTTGATAAACACATTTAATCCGGAAATGGTAATTATTGGGAATACATTGTCCCTTGCAGAGGATATTATCCTGCCTGAGATTTTGGATGAGGTAAGCAAGAAATGCTTTGTATATAAGTATCACAAGGTGAAAATCAGAACTTCAAAATTGAAATTTCATGCAGGAGCTATGGGGGCTGTATCGCTTGTTATATCAAAATTGTTTGCGCACCCTGAATTTTAATTTTGCTATGCAAGAATAGTACTTTTGTAAGTTTATCCAGACGACTAATTATGTTATAATAATATCTGCAATTGCATAAATGATAAAAGGAGTGAACGGCGTGAAAGTAGTTTTTAGATGGTTTGGAGAAAATGACGATAGCGTAACTCTTGAACAGATACGTCAAATACCGGGGGTAACCGGTGTTGTTTCTGCATTGTTTGATATCCCCGTGGGAGAAGTGTGGCCTTTAGAGAGGATACTTGCTTTAAAAAAGAAGATAGAGGATCACGGTTTAAAATTGGAGGTAATAGAAAGCGTTAATGTACATGAGGACATAAAACTGGGTTTACCGACCCGAGATCGTTACATCGAAAACTATATAGAGACCATAAAGAACCTGGGGCAGGCCGGTATTAAGGTGCTGTGTTATAATTTCATGCCAGTGTTTGACTGGATACGCACCGATTTAGCCATGAAGTTGCCCGATGGCTCGGAAGTCATGGCATATGACGATAATGTGATCAGGGATTTGGATCCCATTGAACTGATCAATGAGATGGAATCCGGCTCAAGGGGATATTCGCTACCCGGTTGGGAACCTTACAGGCTGAAAGAGATAAGAAGGCTATTCGAACTTTATAAGGATGTTGATGAGGAAAAGCTGTTCCAGAATCTGAAATATTTTCTTGAAAGTATAGTCCCGGTTTGTGAAAAATACGATGTGAAGCTGGCTATTCATCCGGATGATCCGCCATGGTCAGTATTTAAGCTGCCGCGAATTGTTACCAACAAAGAAAATTTGGACAGGATAATCAATCTTGTTGATAGTCCATACAATGGGCTTACGCTGTGTACCGGTTCGCTGGGAGCCAATTTGAAAAACAACCTACCCGAAATGATAAGATATTTTGGCGGCAAGGGTAGGATACATTTTGCTCATATAAGAAATATAAAGGTTGAAAAGCAGGGGGTTTTTTATGAGACGTCACACCTGTCTTCAGATGGTTCGTTTGATATGTTTGAAATCATGAAAGCCTATTACGATATAGGCTTTGATGGGTATATGCGCCCTGACCATGGAAGAATGATATGGGGCGAAAAGGCACGGCCGGGATATGGCCTGTATGATAGGGCTCTGGGGATAATGTATTTGCTCGGGCTTTGGGAAGCGATTGACAAGATGAGCAAAAAGTAAGAGTTGGGAGATGGAGTGATGGATAGTGGATTTGAATAAAAGCAATGTTTACGAGTGCTGGTTAAATTATAAACATTTACCCCATAATTTTGATGATGAATATAAAAGGTTTTGTAGCTATATTGTAGCCAAAAGCAACCCTCCTATTATAAATTCTGCACTTGAGGAGCTTAAATTTGCATTTACTAGGTTTATGGGGCGTATGCCTGAGGTGTTGGATTCTTATCCTGATTCCGATTGTATACTTGTGGGCACTCTAGATGATGCAGCGGATGAAGCGCTAAGGGTAAGCCGCGGCGATTTACCTGAAGATGGGTTTATGGTGCACAAATTTGAGCGCAACGGTAAAAATGTACTGGCTGTTATAGGCAAAAACGAAAAAGGAGCATTGTATGGGGTATTTCATCTTTTAAGGTCGATGTGTTGTGGAAAACCACTTGCTCAGGTACAGGGCATCGATGGTCCGCGTAACCCATTGAGGGTTATAAACCACTGGGATAATTTGAGCGGCGATATAGAAAGGGGATATGCAGGAAAATCCATATTTTTTAAGGATAACAGGATTGTCAGCGATTTGAGCAGAGTTAAGGATTATGCACGGCTTCTGGCATCTGTAGGTGTAAACGGCGTTGCCATCAACAATGTCAATGTACATCAGGTAGAGACACGCCTTATAACCGACGAATTCTTGCCTGATGTGGCAAGAATTGCTGACGTATTTAGGCAATACGGAATCAAATTGTATTTAAGTATAAATTTCGCCGCCCCTGTGGAGATAGGTGGTTTGCCCACTGCTGATCCCCTGGATGAGTCGGTCAAAAAGTGGTGGAGGGATGTAGCCGATAATATCTATAAATACATTCCAGATTTTGGTGGCTTTGTTGTCAAAGCCGATTCGGAATTCAGGCCAGGACCCTTTACTTACGGCAGAAATCACGCCGAGGGGGCAAACATGCTGGCAGAGGCTTTGAAACCTCACGGCGGTGTGGTTTTCTGGAGGGCTTTTGTATACAATTGCCAGGTTGACTGGAGAGACCGAAGTGTGGATAGAGCTAAGGCCGCATATGAGAACTTCAAACCGCTAGATGGAAAGTTTTTGGACAACGTAATTGTGCAGATTAAGAACGGCCCAATGGATTTCCAGATAAGAGAACCGGTCTCTCCGTTGTTTGGCGCCATGGAAAAAACCAACGTTGCTGTAGAATTTCAAATTACTCAAGAGTATACGGGTCAGCAAAAGGACCTGTGTTATCTGGTTACTATGTGGAAAGAGGTATTGGATTTTGATACTTATGCAAAGGGGCAGGGGTCAACAGTCAGCAAGGTTGTCAGCGGTTCGCTTTTTAGGATGGAATACGGGGGCGTAGTGGGCGTTTCGAATATTGGGGACAGCAAATGCTGGACCGGCCATCCGCTGGCACAGGCTAACTTATACGGGTTTGGGCGATTGGGATGGAACCCTGAACTGTCTGCCCAGGAGATAGCAGAAGAATGGGTAAAGTTGACTTTCGGCCACGACAAACAAGTTGTAGACACGATAGTGTCCATGCTGATGGCTTCCAGGGATATTTATGAGAAATATACGGCTCCGCTGGGGATAGGGTGGATGGTAAATCCGGGGCATCATTATGGCCCAAATGTAGATGGATACGAGTATTCGCACTGGGGTACGTATCATTATGCCGATTGGAAAGGGATTGGCGTTGACAGGACGGTAGCTACCGGGACAGGATTTACTGCGCAGTACAGGGAACCGGTAGCCAGCATGTACGAGAACATAGAGACCTGTCCCGATGAGCTTCTGCTGTTTTTCCATCATGTGCCGTATACTCATAAGTTGAAATCTGGTAAAACGGTAATACAACATATATATGATACTCATTTTGAAGGAGCGGAAGAAGCTGAGGGGTTAAAGGAAAAATGGCTAACGCTAAAAGGGAAAGTTGACGATGAAATATTTGACATGGTTTTAGAAAGATTGGAAATGCAGATCAAAAACGCCATTGAATGGCGGGATGTAGTAAATACTTATTTTTACAGAAAAACCGGTATTGATGATATACACGGGAGAAAAATTTATAAATAGGTGATAAGAGCTGCTTCACTGGTTGGTGGGGCAGCTCTTTTTAATATAATTCTTAATAAAATTGAGGATTTGATGATTCCTTATTGAATTGGTATATTGACAAATGTGAGAGCCAAGGGTTATAATTATACTGCAACCCCACCCTAGGTAGGGTAGGGTAGTTTGGGATTTGTGGTTATGTTAGAAATCATGAAGCGGTCATAATTATGTTACGAATCACGAAATGGGTGTAATTATTATAATTATGTTGCCAATCACGATACGGCCATAGGTAGGTATGTTATGAATCATGAAATGGTCATAATTATGCTACGGATTACGAAACGGTCACAATGATGATTTGGTTGGAATCACAACCGAATCAAAAGAGGAAAATATAAAAGAGGTGGAATAAGATATGGCAAAACGGACTTTCAGCATTACTGGAATGACGTGTGCGGCATGCGCGAGGGCCATAGAGAGAAGCGTCAGCAAAGTAGATGGCGTAAAGTCGGCCAGCGTGAATTTTGCCACCGAAAAGCTGACGGTGGAGTTTGATGAAGGCAAAGTGGATTTGAGCAGGATAAAAGAGGCGGTTGAAAAGGCCGGATATGGAGTGCAGGAGGATGAGGAGCCCAGCAGAAGAGAGGTAAGTATCTCCATAGGTGGGATGACATGTGCGGCCTGTGCAAAGGCAATTGAAAGGGCCATAAAGAGGCTGCCCGGTATTGACGAGGTAAGCGTCAATTTAGCCACAGAAAAGGCCAGGGTAGTATATAATCCTGCTATGATACGGCTGTCGGAAATAAAACAGGCCATCATCAAGGCCGGGTATAAACCGCTGGAGGCGGAAGACGGGGAGCAACGGGTCGATCAGGAGAAGTTGCGCCGCCAAAGGGAGCTTAAGGATTTGAGGACCAGGTTGGTAGTATCCATAATATTTGCGGTGCCGCTTCTGTACATCGCCATGGGGCATATGCTGGGATTGCCGCTGCCCGAGGTTATCATGCCCGATATGCATCCCTTGAATTTTTCTATGGTTCAGCTGCTGCTTACCCTCCCTATTGTGGTTGCGGGCTATAGATTTTATACTGTAGGGTTTGGTAACCTGATAAGGCGCCACCCCAATATGGATTCGTTGATAGCGGTAGGTACCAGCGCGGCGTTTGTGTACGGCGTTTATGCCATATTTAGGATAGCTGCCGGGCATACCGAATATGCTATGAACCTGTATTTCGAATCGGCCGGCGTTATAATCACCTTGATCTTGCTTGGCAGATACCTGGAGTCCATTGCCAAGGGCAAGACTTCCGAAGCCATAAGAAGGCTTATGGACCTTTCGCCCAGGACAGCGGTGGTTATACACGAGGACAAGGAATTGACGATTCCAGTCGAAGAAGTCGAGGTAGGGGATATACTGCTTGTGAGGCCGGGGGATAGGATTCCGGTTGACGGGGAAGTTATAGATGGGAGGACCTCGGTGGATGAGTCCATGCTGACCGGCGAGAGCATTCCGGTGGAGAAAGTGCCCGGCAGCAAAGTGGTAGGGGGTAGCATAAACAAGAACGGTACCATAAAGATGAAGGCCACAAAAGTAGGTAAGGATACCGTTTTAGCCCAGATCATAAAGCTGGTGGAGGAAGCACAGGGTTCCAAGGCGCCCATAGCCAAGCTGGCCGATGTCATATCCGGATACTTTGTGCCGGTGGTCATCGCCATTGCGGTTGTCGCGGCCGTGGCTTGGATTCTGACGGGTGAATCGGCTATCTTCGCCCTCACGATATTCATATCAGTGCTGGTGATAGCCTGCCCGTGTGCTCTCGGCCTTGCAACTCCCACCGCCATCATGGTGGGTACTGGCAAAGGCGCCGAATATGGTATACTGATTAAAAGTGGTGAGGCGCTTGAAATGGCGCACAGGATAGATACGGTTGTGCTGGATAAGACCGGTACCATAACCGAAGGCAAACCGAAGGTGACCGATATTATAACAAGCGGTTTTATCAGCGAGGACGAACTGCTGCGCCTGTCGGCTTCGGCCGAAGTAGCGTCCGAGCATCCACTGGGTGAGGCCATTGTAAGAAGTGCCAGGGAAAGGAACATGGAGCTTGCTTGGGCAGAAAGCTTTGAAGCCATCCCGGGTCAGGGCATCGAGGTAGTCACCCAGGGCAAGCAGGTCCTTTTGGGCAACAGGAAGCTTATGGAGGATAGAAATGTCGAGATTACGCTTCAGCAGGAGTACGACAGGCTGGCTGAAGAAGGCAAGACGCCCATGTTCGTTGCCGTGGATGGTAAGCTTGCCGGCATCATAGCGGTATCCGACGTCATAAAGCCTACGAGCAGAAAAGCAGTAGAACGGCTTCACAAAATGGGCATAAAGGTGGTAATGATAACCGGGGATAACGCTCGAACCGCTCAGGCCATAGCAAAGCAGGTGGGTATAGACATGGTACTGGCCGAGGTGCTGCCTCAGGATAAAGCCAACGAAGTCAAAAGGCTTCAGGAACAGGGCAGGAAAGTTGCAATGGTGGGTGATGGCATCAACGACGCTCCGGCTCTGGTGCAAGCAGATGTAGGGATCGCTATAGGGTCGGGTACTGATGTGGCCATGGAATCAGCCGATATTGTGCTTATGAAGAGCGATTTGATGGATGTACCGGCGGCAATACAGCTCAGCAAAGCGACTATCAGAAACATCAAACAGAACCTGTTTTGGGCCTTCGCATACAACACTGCCGGTATTCCCATAGCCGCCGGAGTTTTGCACCTGTTCGGCGGGCCTTTGCTGAATCCCATGATAGCGGCATTGGCCATGGCATTAAGCTCCGTATCGGTTGTGACAAACGCCTTGAGGCTTAAGAGGTTTAAACCCAGACTGGATTGATACGCATTATTTTCAGTAGGCCACCCATGTAGTGCTTGCTTTGAGGATTATGCTGGATTTGGGGATCATCAAAGCATAGAGCAAAAAGATGAAAAATGATCAAAGATTGGGATAGAAAATTTTAGAAAGGGGGTGTTTTTATGGGAAAGAAGATATTTATCGAAGGGATGTCCTGCCAGCACTGCGTAAACCACGTTACTGAGGCGCTTAAGGAAATACCCGGCGTGAAAACGGTTGACGTGGATTTAAAGGGCAAATATGCCATTGTTGAAGCAGACCGCCAAATCGATGACAGTGAAATAAAGAATGCAATAGAAGAAGCAGGATACGAGGTTGTGAAGATAGAATAGTTTTGTGTACACAGGTTTATTTATTATCGATTTATTTTTGTTGGCATCGGTTTATTGTAACCCGTAAGCTCGGAGGGTCTCTCCAGCTTACGGGTTAAAGATTCAGTTTTCATTTTGTTTCATCTTGCGGAACCCCTCAAGGCAGAAGCCCAAGCCGTACCACTCACAGTTTTGACACAAGTTTTTGAATTTCTCTTCTTCCAAGGTTTTTATCCTTTGGTAGGCGTTTTTTACGGTAATTTTATCGGTGGTTAAAAAGTCTATGATAAATTCGTCTTTTTTTCTCACCTTATCATTATTAATACAAAGACCATTGAGTAATTTGGGACAACTTTTGCAGATTTCGTCTGCGTGAACTTCAAGTTTAAGTATAAGCTCAGGGCTCCCGAGAATTTGGGCTCGAATGCGAGAAAAGTTTTGAACAAACCGGTGGTTGTAACCCAAACCGCGAAATCCCAGAAAGCATAGAAGGTGATGCGCCCTTAGGCTAACCATTGATATTAACACCTGCCCTGGGTAGTGCCCTGTCTATGTATTTTGACAAAACGATGGCTATGACCCCTTTTAGTATGTCCAAAGGAATGAAGGGCAAGGTACCGACTGCCAAAGCCTCACGTATGGATGATCTGGTTGTAAAAGCCAACTGCACTGTTCCGGTGAAATATATTATGACTAGAGAAACCAGCAGCCCTAAAATCTTACCTTTTAAACTGAATTTGGCGAGTTCTACAATGTATCCGCCAACTAATCCGCTTATGACGAACCCTGCAATGTATCCGCCCGTTGGCCCCAGTATGATGCCTATGCCTCCTTGAGCTTGAGCAAACACCGGCAGTCCTATAGCTCCCAGAAGTAAATATGTAAGCATTCCCCAAAATGCCTTTTTGCCCAGCAAAAATATGCCTAAAAAAATTCCGAAGACCTGGAGAGTAAAGGGAACACCGCCGGGAAGGGGTATGGCAATCTGGGCCAGGACGGCTGTGATGGTTGCCAGCAAGGCAGTTTGTACTATGGTTCTGATTGTCAACTTAAAACACCTCCATGGTTTACAATTTATTTATAAAATACTCTAAATGATAAAAAAAGTCAATAGAAAATTAATGAACAAGATATCATAAATGGTATAAAATGTGGTAAAATGTATTTGATTGACGGATACGGGAGTGAGCGTTATGGACAACAATACAAGGCGGCAGGTGCTCAATCTTTTGAAAACCTCAAGAGGTCAGATCGATGGCATAATCAAAATGGTAGAGGACGATCGGTACTGCGTCGATATATCCAAGCAGATACTGGCGGTACAGGCTTTACTCAAGAAGGCAAACCTGAAAATACTGGATCAGCACATAAAGAACTGCGTCAGGCAAGCATTCACCGAGGGCCATGGCGAGGAAAAGGTAAATGAGATAATGGAGCTCATTGACAAGTACGCCAAGTAGCGTGTTTGATGGCTTTATTTATCATGCTGTCGTGCTCTCTTTGAATGCACTTGAATATATACTTCACATAAGGGGCGTAGGAATTTGTTACTGCGCTTTACTGGATATTAATGGGATTATAGTGATGGCGGCGAAAACGCAATAACACTGGTTGTTTTGTACGCACAGAAATATTGACAATACTTTTTGTTGGAGGGATACGTCTATGGAAAAGGTCATACACGGCGTGAAGATTGAGTGCGTTCAGGGGGATATAACCAAACAGGAAGGTTTTGATGCAATAGTGAATGCAGCTAATGCTCAGCTCATGCCTGGAGGAGGCGTCGCCGGTGCTATTCATCGGGCAGCCGGGCCTGGCCTGGCCGAGGAGTGTAGGCCTCTGGCGCCCATAAAGCCTGGACAAGCCGTTATAACCGGTGGACACAACCTGCCCAACCGCTATGTCATCCACTGCCTTGGGCCGGTATATGGCGTTGACCAGCCTTCTGATAAGCTGCTGGCTGACTGTTACAGAAACGCGCTGAAGTTGGCTGAACAGCACGGCATAACCTCCATAGCTTTTCCTGCCATTTCAACCGGTATATTCGGATATCCTATGGAGGAGGCCGCCAGGGTGGCGTTTGAAGCGATATTTGAGCTGATTCCTTCGCTTAAATCGATAAAGGTAATCCGATTTGTCCTGTGGGACAGGAAGGCTCTGGAGATTCATGAGAGGGTGTTGGGGAATATGTTTTGATTACGTCAAGTTCTTCAATTCTCATTTTGAACAATTCCCCTTTACTCACTCTTAATCTACAAATATTGTGGTTAATTTAAGCTTGCCTGTTTCATTTTCTTCCATCTAAAACCGTCGCTTCAGATTTATTATGATATGCAGTATAGTTGGATTACAAGGGTTCTGATTGTTCAGAAATAAACCGACCGTTTTTTGCAATGCTAACTGGAAAAAAATTCAATTTGAAAAACGCTTAAGATCTGTTCTCTTAAATGTCCATTCAGGTGTAATTAATGTATCGCCAAATTTAATGGAATACCATGGACTAATTTGCGGATCCTGGGGATTTTTTAGAATATGGATATCCTGCGCAGGCATGTAGCTTTGAGCCAGCAAAAACAGCTTCTCTCCAGTCTGGGCGTGCATGGCCATATCCACCACTATAACACAGTGCCCTGGACTGCCTCCCTGGATGAATACATCGCCAATTTCCATATCCTCTATCATAACAGGTTTCATCTCTTTAGATAAAGATAATGTGCCTGCATAAGAGAATACAGTATCAAGATATCTCCGAAAAGTGTTGTAGTCATCAGAATAGGCAGAAGTCTTCACCCAGTTTGCTTTATTGCCGGCTACTACTATCCTGTAGCCGTGCATCCATTTGACAAATTCGGCGTTAAAGCCGTTTGTAAAGTTAAAATGAATCTTATCATACTGCTTCTGCTTGTATAAATATTCCGCTCTTAATCGAATTACTGCATCAGCGCATTGCTGCAGGTCCTTGTCACCTATATCCATATCTATTACCGCTTCATGTACATCGTGATTCTTTTCCCTTCCGTCGTAATACTTAACCTTTGAGCCATGGGGTTTTAAAGGGAGGGTCCTCAAGTAATATCCAAATGATCCTTCTTCTACTTTTATGCGTTCAAATCCTTCCGGAGGATTGATTCTATCCTCTATTGTCCTTCCCAACGGATTTATAATCAAGTTCATATTATTCCGTTGACCATGCGGATTGGGAACAACCGTATCAGTAGAGGAGTTTGTTTCATAAGGCGTTTTACCCAAAGTATTTGAATTCAGCAGGTTATCCTGACCTCTTGTAATTGAATTTTTGTCGTTTGATACGTCTTTCTGGCAATAAGGAATGATGAACAGTACTATAATGATTATGGCCAGCCATTTTCTCATATCTAATCTCCTCCAATTCAATTACAAATTTCATACCTCCTCGCATTATAAAAAGGTGTTAGAAAACAAAAAACATGCTACTGAGTATAGTAGTAATTCATACTATATCCCATCAAAAATACGGATAAAGCCAAGGATACATCAATGTTATCGAAGGAATTTCTCTTTAACAATGTTCGCATATTCAATTATGTCTGTAAGATTGTTTTTCAAAATCGCATATACTATTTCGGGCTGTATCCGTATATAATCATGTACTATAATATTACGAAACTGAGCCATTTTTTAAGATTTTCGGCAAGCTTATTGGGGATAATTCCTTGTTCCATCAATATTTGAAATAATTCCCTGTTGCTTTCAGGTTCTCTATAGCCGTGGTAAGCAATTATATGATTTGCTATATCGATGCACGCTTCGATGTATGTAAAGTTCTTTCAATGTAGCGTCTCACAACTTTATCATTTGAAAACTGTTCCCAGCTTACTTTTGTCCTTGCCTCCTCAAGGTCCCTGCAGTACTCATCCAGGTACGCCAGCCTTCTGGCAATTACCGATTTTTCAACCACGGTGCATGTCCCTCCGTTTCTCCTCTAACCGCTTTAAAGCCTGAGAATAGTACAACTTATAAAAAGGCTGCATATCGAAGTATTCCCTGCGTTTTTTTACTTCGAAAGCTACTCGCTTGTCGATATTCTTGTCTACCAGTAGTATCTTGTTAAGCATTATTTGGTGGAAGAAAAACGGATCGGCGCTTTCTAAATCCACTACGTCTACTCTGGCGTTGAGCAGCTCTTCCAATTCCCCGGCTATCTCAAGCTTTCTATGGAATCGGTATATTGTGCTTCTTTCCCCATCAAATAGAACCGCTATATCAACATCGCTATTTTTTCTTGCCTTACCTTTAACAGTGGAGCCGAAGAGGTAAGCCGCTATTACGTCTCCTTGGTTTTTGAAATAGGATTGAAGTTTTTCTATTATGCTCTGTATGTCCATGCCTGTTCACCTTTGCTTTTTTTATTACTACTATTTTACCTTATTTTGATTCGAAAAAACAGTCGAAAACCCCGATTTTATCAAAAAAATACGTAAGAAGACTCCATCTTCTACTACAAAATGGAGAAGATGAATTGCTAAAAATGTGGTAAAATATTTCTTGGGTGATGGCTAATGTACAAAAACCAGAAAAATCATATAGGATGTGATAAGCAAACATATAAGCTATTGAGGGAGTTGTGTCATCTTTCTAAAAATCTGTATAACTACAGCCTCTACCTTGTTAGAAGATACTTTTTCGAGAATGGTACACGACTAGAATATGAAAGGGTACATCATCTCGTAAAGGAAAACGAGAACTACAAATTGCTTCCATCACAGGTTGCACAGCAGACAGTACAAGCAGTAGATGAGGCGTTTAAATCCTTTGTTGGATTGCTGGAAGCAAAGAAGGGAGGAAAATTTGTTAACCCGGTATTTGCCTAAGGAAGGAAAGTAGCTGGCGAGTCTGCGATTAAGCGGATAGTCAGTAGTGGGTGTGTGAACCACCCTATGAGAATAAGGGTAGCTTAGACTACCAAACTTCTCATGAAGCCACCACCTCTATAGGTGGTTGGAGGTCACTCACAAATGATGGCAGATATAATATAATTCTATTTAAAATTGAGTTTGTTCAACTATAAATGACTAAAATTTGAATAAGAGGCGAGATAAATGTGAGTTATACGGATAGCGAGTTGAATCTGAAGCGAATTGCTGATTAAATTATCAGGAGGTGCTTTGCTTGAGGATATATGTAGGTGTTACTGATAATAATTGGTATAAATTTTTATCAAAGATAAGCCCTGACGAAGTTAATTTTTGGAGACCCAGTGATAAAAATTACTTTAGGGCAATTGATGTAGGAGATATGTTTCTTTTTAAGTTACACAGTCCAATTGATTATATAGTTGGTGGAGGATTTTTTGTAAGGTATTCACGTTTACCTGTATCATTAGCATGGGAGATATTTGCTCAGAAGAATGGTGTAGAGGATTACAATGACTTTTTAGCAGCTATTTATAAGTACCGAAAAACTAATCGGTTGATAGAACCTGATCCTGTTATAGGTTGTATTGTCCTTTCTTCGCCATTCTTTTTTCCAGAGAGTGAATGGATATCAGTACCTGAGGATTGGAAATCGAATATTGTACAAGGTAAAACTTACGATACGTCTTCGTTAATAGGAAAAAAGCTTTATGAACAAGTAGAAGAAAGATTAATAAAAATGAAATTGAATGAACCAATGCATTATGAAGAGGCAGACAGAGTAGAAGAATATGTAAATGTGAATAGATATGGGGCTCCGACCATTGTATATCCAAGAATTGGGCAAGGGACATTTAAAGTTTTGGTGACAGAAGCGTATAACAGGCGTTGTGCAATATCGGGAGAAAAAACTTTGCCTGCTCTTGAAGCAGCGCATATAAAACCCTATTCTAAAGGAGGTATTCATAGTGTAAAAAATGGTTTATTGCTCAGAAGGGATTTACATACATTGTTTGATAGAGGATATATAACTATAGATGAAAATTTATATATAGTAGTTAGTAAGAGAATTAAGGAAGATTACGGGAATGGACGAGATTATTATGCATTTCATGGTAAAAAGTTATCGGTAATACCCAATAATGCAAACGAAAGACCTGATCCTCAATTTTTAAGATGGCATAATGAAAATGTATTTTTATAGATATAAAACATATGGGGTTTTAACATTAATATTTGGAAATTGCAAGAAAAGCTGGAAGTACAAATAAAACAGCAAGTTGAACGAGCTCAAACGGAGTTTCGTAAAGGATTGGAGCAAAGGAAGAGGCAAAGGTAAACTGAGGATTATCGTAAAGAAATAGAAAGATGGAGGCTTGTCTTATATGCTTATATGGATATACAAAGATCGAGAGAAAAGCTATCTGATTATTCGAAAGCTTTAAATCGGCTTAAAGAAGTGCTGGAAAGGGACCAATTGGATGATACGTTTTGGATGCAGTTATATAGAGGTTTGAGTTCGCATACGAGCTTTCGTGGAAGCTCATCAAGGCTTAAATGTCGTACAGCGGCATAGCGGATGTTAAAAAACACCCCGACAAGCTTTTAAGGAGGTTTGTGCTGCCGGCTTGATTGATGAGGGAGACGTATGGCTTGGGATGTTGGACTAGAAATCTCACTTCGCATACCTACGATGAAAGCGCTGTATATATCGATCTGCTCTTCCCAAAATAGCTCCGGCAGTAATAGCCAAGGTGCTAAGAGGATCCACAGCCCAAATGCTTTTCGTGAAGTACCCAGAGCTTAAAACTAAACCTCGGGTGGCCATGTTTGGAATCCGAGCTATTATGTGGGTACAGTCAGACAGGTTTTAAGCGAGACCATCAGGCGGTATATTGAACCCCAGAAAACAAAGGAAGGTGGTGAATGAGTGTCTCTGATTACTCTTAAAGCGCAAATCCATACAGATTCTGAAACTAAAACTATTCTAAAAGACGCCATGTCGTGTGCTACCAAGGCCTAGAAGGAGCTTTTGTGACATGTACGGAAAGAGTACGAAGAAACCAGGAAGGTAAATATTTCTCGGAAGAACCTCAACCGCCTCCTAAAATAGCTTCCCAGGGCTAAGGGCTATTATTCAATATCCGTGCAGCTCATATGGGATGAAGTGCGGGAAGCGTACAAGTCTTTCTTTACACTCAAGAAAAAGGGCCTTGTACAGCATGAAGCTCCCGGTTTCCGCTGTAAGGGTCAACTTTCATCGCTTAAGTACGTACAGAGCGGTTTCAAAGTAGAAGAAGATAAAAGTTACGCTAAGTCTGGGGTACCAGCTGTGCATACGGGGTAAAACAGATCTCTTTCCGCATATCTCACCGTCTTGATATTGAAACGGAAGAACAGGCGATAAGGAGAGTGCTGAAGGATCACCCGATTTGCAGATTTTATGGGAACAAAGGCCCTTTATTGAAGGTACTATTGAAATTGACGATGTAAACCCACTTTTTCAGATATTTTCTTTGAGAATGTAGGGCAAAGGGATAAAGCGATTGAAGTGCTAAAATATTTATCAAATAGGGATCAATTTGACCATGCTACGTATGAGGAAGTTTTGTTTGCTTTGAAGAGTATGAGCGAAAAAATTTGATGATGGCAAATTTTATCATAACAAAAGAGCTACCGCATTGTATTAAGATGTGGTGGCTCTTTTAATTTTTAATTATGGTTAAAAGAGTGTTCGATAGTGCTTATTTTGATGGATAATACTATTGCACAAGGATAATAAAAATGCTATAAAGTGCGGCTTTATTATGGATAATAAATATAATTATTTACTTTGGCTACAAAATCATTATAAAATTTAAATTGCAGGAGCAAATAATTAGCCATGATTTAGTCCGATGGATGTTCGTGTGTTGAACAGAAAGGTAATACATAATTAGTACTCATTGCTTTGTCAGTTAATCACAATTATTGTAAAATAATAAAGTATTATAAAAAATTAAATTAAAATGGGGAGAGAAGAATTATATGGCAGACAAGAAACTCAAGCTATTTAAAGTCAGTGCTGACGAGGTAACATTATCGTTTATAGCCTATGTAGTTTCAGGTTTATTTGCTCTTATATGTGTGTTACCTTTTATATACGTGTTGGTGTATTCGATTATCCCATATAGTGAATATCTAAAAAATCCATTTAATCTCATACCTAAAAATATAACATTTGAGGCTTATAAGATGGCTATGGATTATAAATATTTGTGGACTGGTTATAAGAATACCATATTTATCGCAATTGTTGGGACTATATGTTCGCTGATTCTGTTGGTTTTGACAGCTTATCCACTGGCCAAGAGGGATTTAAAAGGTCAAAAGTTTATAATGACCTTATGGATTATCACTATGTTTTTTAGCGGTGGGATGATCCCAAATTACCTTTTGATAAGGAGTTTAGGATTACTTAACAATTTATGGTCAGTAATATTACCAGGGCTTCTTGGAGCTTATAATCTCATATTAATGATAAATTATATTAGAGGACTTCCAACGTCTATAGAAGAAGCTGCCCTCATTGAAGGAGCAAATGATATTCAGGTATTATTTCGTATAATATTACCGCTCTGCTTGCCCATCATAGCTACTCTGGGCCTGTTTACAGTGGTTGGATACTGGAATTCATATTTTGATGCAATTATATATTTAACAAAACGAGAAATGTGGCCATTGCAATTGGTTTTACGTGAAATTGTATTTGAATCAGCTGCTAATGAAATGGAATTGCAGGGGGTGGAACAAAGGATAATACAGCCTTTTACGCTCAAAATGGCTTCAATAATTATAGCTACGTTGCCCATCATGTGCGTTTACCCATTTTTGCAGAAATATTTTATGGCTGGTTTGGTTCTAGGTGGTGTTAAGGAATAATAATGTTTATTTAAATATCTAGTTAGAATGAAATTAATGGAGGAATGAATAATGAATGTTAAACCTTCAATAGTCAATAGTAGAGCTTATAATAAAAGAATAGTGACTATTTGGCATTATATATTAAAGAAAAGATATTTATACCTAATGTGTATTCCGGGTATGATATATCTTATTGTTTTTAAATATATTCCAATGTATGGAATAATAATTGCTTTTCAGGATTTTAACTTTAAACGAGGTATTCTTGGGAGTTCTTTTAATAACTTTGCTAATTTTAAGCAACTTTTTGGGAGCGAGATATTTTATAATGTTCTTTCAAATTCTTTAATACTTAGTACTTTACGCTTAATTATAACATTTCCAATACCCATTATATTGGCTTTACTATTAAATGAAATAAAAAAGCAAGTGTTTAAAAGGACGTGTCAAACATTTATGTATTTACCTCATTTCATTTCGTGGGTGGTGTTGGGTGGTATTTTGACAAATTTTCTTTCTATGGAAGGATTAATAAATACACTTATTGAAAAGTTGGGAGGACAGAAAATCAATTTTTTAGGTTCAGCAGAATGGTTTAGAACTGTAATTATTGGGGGGAATATATGGAAAGAAGCTGGCTGGGGTACAATTATTTATCTAGCTGGATTATCATCTATAAATCCAGAATATTATGAGGTAGCAACTGTTGATGGTGCTAATAGATATCAAAAGCTATGGTACATTACATTACCTGGATTAGCTAATACCATTGTAGTTATGTTAATCTTATCAGTAGGTGGTCTCATGAATAATGGTTTCGAACAGATTTATCTTTTTCAAAATGGATTAAATATTAGTGTATCTGAAGTGTTTGAAACTTATACGTATAGAATTGGTATTGTAGGTGGTAGATATTCTTATTCAGCCGCTGTTGGACTTTTTAAATCTGTAGTTGCAGCTGTGCTATTGTTTTCTACCAATTATTTGGCAAACAAAATTAGAGGGGGCTCGCTATATTAAAGTGGTCTTCATACACAAGAGCATTAAGCTTGTGTGTATGAATATAAAAATCTTTAGGAGGGATTAAGAATGCAAGATAAGAATTTTAGAAGTTTACTGACGACATTTCTGATTGTTCTGCTAGTATTTTCTTTAATGGCTTGCACAAACACATCATCTAAAGATACAAGCCAGGATACAAATCAGGATAGCAACCCTCAAAATAATGAACAAGCGAGTACAGAGGATGATGAAAGTGCTAATGGTTCGGAAGAAGTAGTAACTTTGAGAATGATTATTAGAGTGAATCCAGAATATGTTGTAGAAGGAAATCCTATTATTGAGGAGCTAGAAAAGCGCACAAACACTAATTTAGAAATCGAAGCTCCACCTATAAATAATTATAGTGACCGACTAAATATTGTAATGGCTTCAGGAGATTTACCAGATATTATATATTTAGGCGACATGGGAACCTTGTATAGAAATTGGGCAAAAGATGGGCTCCTTCTTAAACTAGATGAATATTTTGAAAAATCTATGCCAAACGCGAAGAAAGTGTTGACTGAAGAAGAATTGGCATTTACGAGGATCCCAGAGTTGGATAATGGGTTATACTCGTTACCACGTGTGCAGACAAAACCATGGGATAATATCATTTATCGGAAAGATTGGCTTGAGGCACTTGGGCTTGAAGTTCCTACAACGCCTAAAGAGTTTGCGGAGGTTATGTTAGCATTTGCTAAGAATGATCCTGATGGCAATGGACAAGATGATACTTATGGCTGGTCATATAATAGAGCCATGGGACATTTACACAGGAACTTAATCGGAGGATTTAATATTAGACCTAATTCTGTGCCCGATGAGAATGGTAATTATGAGCTAATGCAAGCGCAGGAAGGATATATGCAGTTTGTGGACTGGTTGCGTGAAATGTATATAAACGGTGCAATGGATCCTGAATGGTATTTGACAAAGTACGCGGAAGATGACGAAAAGTGGAATGCTGGTAAGCTTGGAGCTGTGTACACAAACAAAATTACCGAGCATATGACCAGTCCTACTAACACACAAGTCAAAAAGACCAATCCAAAGGCAGAATTAGTTGCAGGACCGCCTTTGAGGCCTGAGGGGAAGACTGTTTCAGATGTGTATTATCCTCCTCAAATTTGGGGGAATTGGGGAATCAGTGCTGATAGTGAACATATAGAGAGGGCTGTAGCATTTCTTGACTATGGATATACGGACGAATGCAACGAACTATTAGTGATAGGGATGGAAGGAGTAACCTATACTCGTTTTGACCCAAAAACCAGATTTGCTTTAAGGACGCCTGAACAGCAAGAAGCGGCTGCTAAGTATACTTCTACTTATGCTTCTATTAATTTTCAAACACAGGATAAAGGGTTATTATTTGTTCCAGGAGGGACTGAGGAAGAGTTCAATACATTCATGCAGGCATATGAAGAAATAGGCAAACAAACGCATAGAATAACATATTTACCAGAAACTATAATTCCAGGAATAAGAGAAATATTAGTTAAAATTGAAGATTCGGGTATTAATACAAGATACCAAGAGTATGAGACTAAATATATCTGTGGACAAATTTCGCGTGAAGAGTTTGTCAATTTTATTCAAAACGAGTATATTCCTGCTTACGAAGAGTATATGAATGCTATTAGAGAGTCTGGCATAAACAAAAAGTAATGCTCATAAAATAGAAGGCAAAGCTTGGCGTGTTTCAAGCTAGCCGATTTTTATACAACTTGAAACACGCCAGGTGTTATATTATAATTTATCTAAATTTTAGTTTAGGAATTAGTTTATAGGGGGCAATGTTTTATCTATGGTAAAATGCAACACAGTTGATTGGAACAGAGTGTTGGAGAAAATCAAAACGCAGCCCTGGGCTGCTGCGTTAGTTAAAGCATTAAAGCGAGACTTTGAGGAGCACGTTAGCTTATGGCCTAAAGATCCACCTCTTGAACAATCTGCATGGGGGCATTATTATTTTTGCAAAGACTGTGGAGTGAGGTTGAAGTTTAACATCAGTGAACCACATGTGCATGTGTGTCCTGTATGCGGCAAAGCCTATAGTGGATGGCCGTATGATGGCGCGTGGCGTAAAATTATGCATTCGGCTATTGTGAGCAATATGGAAAGAGCAGCGATTTTGGCACACATAGATGATGAAGATAAATATAAACGATATATACATGATACCATTCTCTTTTATGCCAATAATTACGATAAATATCCCGTGCATGGAGAGCATGCAGGGAAAGGAAAGGTTTATCCACAGGTGCTTAGTGAAGCGATATTTGTTATAGCTATTGAGCGCATTTTACGCATGAGTGCGGATCTAAATATTTTTAGTGAGGCGGAATATAATGCTATAGGCGAGTTGTTCTTTATCCCAGCACTACAATTGATTAAACCGCAAATTGGTGCTATTCACAATATTCATGCATGGATGCAGGCTGCGGTAGCGGCTTGTGCTAATTACTTAAATGATAGTGATTTATTGAATCAAGCAATTTACGGCGAGTATGGATGGTTAAATCATCTAAAAAAGGGAACAACACAGGAAGGAATATGGTATGAACTGTCAAGTTCTTATCATTATTATACTTTGAATGCTCTGGTGAGCTTTGCTTGGATTGCTTTGGAGAATGGTATTAATTTATTTGAAAATCCTTTGCTGAAGAAGATGGCGTCAAGCTATATACCATTAGTTTATCCAGATGGCAAATTCCCTGCTTTTAATGATTGCTGGTTTGAATCAAATATCTTTCAAACATGTAGCATTTATGAACAGATGTTAAATTTTGACAATTCACTTGAGACGCTGTTAGCGTGGATATACAGAAATATGCCTCCGAAACCATATGAATGTCTAAATGCTCTGTTTAATAGCGAAAATAGGCTTACAGGCTATGTACGTGCTTCTTTGGCAGCACTCTTATATGGGCCTGTCGATTTGCCTGAAGTGAGGAAACCAAAGAGGAAAAGCTTTTTATATCCCGACACGGGGATAGCGGTTTTGCAGAACGACAAGGTGAGGGTAACTGTCAAATTTTCGGGCAATGGAGGAGGACATGACCATAATGATAAGATTTCTATAGAATTATATGCACATGGTCAACTTTTAAGCTATGATGTAGGGACCACTGGCTATGGGATTTCGTTTACCAGAGAATGGAGTCAATCATCTATTGCTCATAACCTGGTTTGTATTGATGGCAGGAGGCAGAGGAACTCTCAACGTGCAGATGTGCTAAGCTATGACGGCAAGAGCATCTTCGTGCAAACTAATGATGCTTATGAAGGAGTTTGCCTTAAGCGCAAGATATCGTTACAAGAAAGAGGTTTTGAGGATATTTTTACAGTTAGATGCAATAAATTATCTCAAATTGATTGGGTATTTCACTGCAGAGGCCAGGCGGAAACTGATTTACCGCTTGTTGATAGGGAAGTATTTACCGAAGACAATGGATATAACCAGTTGTTTGATTTAAAACATGCTATTTTTGATAAAGACTTCAGCGTGTGTTTTAACTATAAGAGATTAAAGATTCATGTTTGTTTTAAAGGCGAGAAAAATACGGAAGTGATCGTTGGTAAGTGTTATGGAAGCAATAAAAAGGATATCTTATCTTTCATAATGTTAAGGCGTTATGCTCAGGAAACAGAATTTAAGCAGCAAACATGTATTGTCAAAAGTTGAGTTGTCTTTTTAACCACGAAATGGCAAAATGTTTTTTAACTGAGCCAACTGTTTAGGTCAAAGATTAAAAACAATAAATACAAAACAAATTTCTAAAAAGGAGAGTGAAATAAGGTGAGTAATCAATTAACCCCCATTTTAAAATCCAGTCCAGTTATAAAACGCTATGAAAACAATCCCATTTTATCGTATAAAGATGTCCCTTATAAAGCTGCTTTAATATTTAATGCAGGGGTTACTAAATATCAAGGTAAATATGTTATGGTGTTTAGGAATGACTATGGTTCTATCGAGGAACAGAGATTAGAAGGAACTAATTTAGGGCTTGCTTTTAGTGATGATGGTATACATTGGGAAGTAAAGGATAAGCCTTGTTTTGAACTTAAAGATGACGAAATCTTGCGTGCGTATGACCCTCGCTTAACAGTAATAGATGGAAAAGTATATATGTGCTTTGCGGTTGATACAAAACATGGTATTAGAGGAGGCATTGCTGTAACTGAAGATTTTGAGAAATTTGATATTCTTAGTATGACAGTTCCAGATAACCGAAATATGGTATTGTTTCCAGAAAAGATCGGCGGAAAATATGTAAGGTTGGAACGTCCATTTCCAGTTTACGGTCGAGGTGGAAAAGATCGTTTTGATATCTGGATTTCTGATTCTCCTGATTTGGTGTACTGGGGAAATTCAAAGTTATTATTGGGGGTGGAGGATGTACCTTATGCTAATGATAAAATAGGTCCCGGTGCGCCACCTGTTAAGACGCCAGAAGGTTGGCTTGTAATCTTCCATGCGGTGGATATAGATCCCAATAGGGGTAAAAACGGCTGGGAACCTTTCTGGAAGAAGAGGTATTGTGCGGGAATAATGCTTTTGGATCTAGAAGATCCTTCTAAGGTAATCGGGGTTTATAAGGAACCGCTTATGGCACCCGAGGCTGATTATGAAGTTTCAGGAGGTTTTAGAAATCACGTTATATTCCCGGGAGGGATGATTCTGGAAGATAATGGAGAAGTCAAAATTTATTACGGTGCAGCCGACACTGTGGAGTGCCTTGCAACAGCTCATGTTGATGATTTAATACGGCTGTGTAAAGGTGTTTAAGAATTTGTTGAGATATAAATAAGGACACTTGTACAAGATTTTGCACTTAACCGCTGAGGTGATCATCTGATATGCGTTTTTTAAATAAGATTTATGGCAATGTAAATTTATTAAAAGTATTAAATGTTCGAAAAAGGTTAATAATATCTACATCTTTTTGGGTATTACTGTTAATTATAGTTAATTTTGTTCTTTTTTATATTTTTATTATGAATAACTATATTCAGCAATTAAAAGATTCAAATGAAAGTTTAATTAAACAGATTGGCTTTTCTTATGAAATGGTTTTAAAAAATATAAAAAATTCGGTATTTAAAACTACCTTATCTGATATGGAACTTCAAGAATTAGTTCGAAATTATGACAATAGCTTTGATTACAGGAATGAAATCTTTAAAAAGTTACATGATATAACGCTAGCCAATGAGTATATTCAGTCGGTTTATCTATACATTCCGTCCTGTAATCAAGTATTTAGTACTTCCAATAATACTGAAAAAATATCATCTTTTGAAAGTTTTTCTGATCAGTCTGTTTTTTCTAATATTAAGGAGAAAACTTATTATTGTCTTGAGCCTCGCTTGATAGAACACAATAGAGTAAAAAAGCTGGTTTTTTCTATCGTGTCATCGGTTCCTCTTTATAATGAGCAAAATACTGGTTTTTTAGCTGTAAATGTGGATTTGGATAAATTACGCTACGACATGATGGTTAAATTTAAGAAAAGTCAGTACCTAAATTTTTATGTGGTTAATGACCGAAACTCTATTATTATCACAGAAAAAGAAAATGACAGGTTGGGAAAAGTTTTGGAAAATGAACCAGTCAATATAATTTTGTACAATGGGCTTTGGGGTAACATTTTATATAATGATATAATGATCACCTCAGTTTATCACTCGAAATTCCTTAAATGGAAGTTTATTCTCGAAAACTCTATAAATACTTCAACTGGTAGTTTAATGAGTCATGTTAAAAATTTAATATGGCTTGTGAATGCTTCGATATTTGTATTGACTATTAGTATTTTATTGCTTGTTGTTTTGATCATCATATTTACCCGTCCAATTAATAGGTTATTAGCAAAATACAATGAAGAGTTATGGAAAAATTTTATAACTGATGGCATACATGTTGTTGAGGAAACAAAACAGCAGATTATGGGGGACTGGCTTCAATTTGATAATGCAAAATTTGGTACCATTGTATTGCGCATTGAAGATAATGGCATTACCAATAGGATTATAAGCTACTATAAGCTGTTATTTGAAGAAATGATTAATTCTTTGAAAGAACAGGATAATCTTAGAGCAAAACCGATAGTTATAAACAGAAATACGCTTGCAATTGTAATTTGTTATCCTGATAGTCCGTCGTTCAAGGCTTGTGAGCAAAAGCAGGAAAGACTTGCGAAAATGATATACGAACGAATTAACCCGTTGCATCGCAGTATGGCATATCTAGGTATAAGTACCATAAAAGAGCACATTAGTTTAATCCCTGTATCCTATCGAGAATGCGTGGAAATGTTTAAATATAAACTTACATTCAGTGATTCGCGTTTACTTTATTTTTCTGATATAAGAGACAGGGAAGAAGTTTATGAATATCCTTGTGCTCTTGAGAAACAATTGTTGAATAACCTGGCGATTGGAAATGCTGAGTCCTGCAGGGCCTTAATAGATGAGTTTTTCTCATTATTTACAAATCCAGCTGTTAAAATAACTGATTATGAAATTCTTGACGGCGTTCACCGCTTGAGGGACTCTATATTGAGAAATTTTAACAGTTATTTTAAGGGTGATGACCTCAAACACGTTGCCAATTTAAATGTGTACAGTTTAAATGAAATTAAAGATGCTTTTAACAAATTTATAGGAGAAATTTGTTACAAAGTTATACAACAAGATAATGATGAGAAGAGCATGCTATATAAGACGGTTGTAAATTATATTGATAAGTATTATACACAACCCGATATTAGCCTTGATAAGATTGCTGAGACGTTTAATTTAAACCGTAACTATGTCAGCAAGATTGTAAGGGAGGTCACTGGCTACAACTTTACAGATTATATTAATGCGAAAAGAATTGAACTTGCCAAAAAGCTTTTGCAGGATACAAATAAAACAATTAACGACATTGCAAAGGAAGTCGGGTTTAACTATTCATACTACTTCATAAGGATATTTAAATCTCTGGAAGGGATAACCCCCGGCCAGTATCGAGAAAGTTTAACCAGAGCATCAATATAATTACTAAGAACAACTAATGAAATAATCAACAAAAGAGCTACCACATCCTTTCCAGACGTGGTAGCTCTTTTGTTGATTATTCCTCCAATTCCAGCTCTACAACGGTGTCAATCTCATCAGGCAGTTTAGAGCTCCTGAGGTTGATGAATATGGCGTCGCCATAATGGTGCGCGTTCCAGGGCTTTTGAATGTTTACTTCAGAGCCATCGGCCAGTAGCCTTGCTCTTTTGACTTTGCCTTTTATGCCCTGAATGGCGATGGGGCCTATACCCCTTTCAAATATGTGGGCATACAGCTTGTTGCCTTTCTTTGTATAGCGTCCCCATTCGGGTTTTGGTAATCCGGCATTGCCGCAACCATATATGCTTTCACCGTTTTTGCTCATCCATTTTCCAATTTCGGTGAGTATCTCAACGCTCTCCTCTGGGATTTCTCCCTTTGCATTGGGGCCAACGTTGAGCAGGAGGTTTCCACCCTTGCTTACACATTCAACCAGCGCTCTGATGAGCTGTTTGGGCGATTTAAAGTCCTTATCGGCCGCCGCATAGCCCCAGTGGTTGTTCATGGTGATGCATGCCTCCCAGGGTATGGGATTGCCGGCCTCATCCACAACGCCTTCAGGCGGTATGATCTGTTCGGGGGAAGCGAAGTCACCGGCATAGATTTCTTTATTCACTGACCGGATGTTACCGCCCAGCCTGTCATCTATTATGATATGGGGTTGCAGGGAGCGGACCATTTTAACCAATTCGGTGGCCTTCCAGGTTTCGCCTGACATGTTGCCGTACGAGAAATCAAACCACATTATATCGATCTTTCCGTAGTTGGTGAGGAGCTCCCTTACTTGTCCATGCATATATTCGATGTATCTGGAAAAATCGTGCTTTTTGTCCTTCCAAGCTTCATTGTCCCTCATTGGATGGAAACTGTCACCATACGCCGGATAATCGGGGTGGTGCCAGTCCAGCAGCGAATAATAAAACCCTACTTTTAGGCCTTCGTTCCTGAAGGCTTCGACGTATTCTCTGATGAGGTCTCTGCCTGCGGGGGTGTTGGTTGCCTTATAATCGGTGAGCTTGCTGTCGAACAGGCAGAAGCCGTCATGGTGTTTGGCCGTCATGACGGCATACTTCATTCCGGCTTTTTTTGCCAGGGCTGCCCACTCTTTGGGGTTGTAGTTTACCGGATTGAACTCCTCAAAGAAAGGCTGATAATCTTCAATTGAGAGCTTTTCGTGGCTTCTCACCCATTCACCCCTTGCCGGGATGGCGTAAAGGCCCCAGTGGATAAACATGCCGAAACGCGCTTTTACAAACCATTCGATGCGCTCATTTGCTGTTGACATGCCATTACCTCCCTTTTAGTATTTGCACAAATAACAAAACCTCTTAGCAGATTATATTGAAATTATGGTATAATAAAAATGGAAATTTTTAATCTTTGGTTGTTCAAAACTAACTTTTTGCGTATGAGGAATTTCAATTGTAAGAGGGTTGGCCGATGAAGCATGACAAAGCGCTGCTTATAAAGAACTACCTGTCAAATCTTCAAGTAGATGTCCAGGTGGCAAGTTACACATGCTGCCCTCAAAGCTGGGCCGACTTTGACTATGTGCCCGATTACAACAAGTTTTATTATATATGCGATGGGGAAGGGTGGCTTAAAATTGGAAGCGACGAGTATTATCCTAAGCCCGGACAGCTGTTTTTGATGCCGGCAGGTGTGGTGCAGTCGTATTCTACCATAAGCGAGAACACGTTCAAAAAATACTGGTGCCATTTCACGGCAAAAGTGGGAGAGATGAACCTTTTTGATATCGTGAGGACTCCGGTGTTTGTGGATGTTGGCGATGATCGAGAGCTTAAAGAGCTTTTTGCGGCTCTGGTTGACAGTTACCACAGCGGCGGCTTTACGGATGCTCTGCGGCTTAAAGGGATTATGATGGAGATCATAGCCTGGTATTTTGACAAATTATCGTTGGACGATATACAGCTTTATGCTTATTCCTCCACTCAGGAGCTAGGCGAGGTGTTAACCTTTATTGAGTCCCATCTCAATGATAACATAACAATCGATGACCTTGCCAAGATTGTGCATTTTCATCCCAACTATTTCATAAAATTTTTCCGGGATCACCTTGGTTGCTCGCCAATGCAGTACATAAACAGGCTTAGATTGGAGAAGGCCAAGCATCTGCTTAAAACCACTGATTTGACGGTTAAGGAAATTGCTGATATGATTGGGTTTAACGACGCAGGGTATTTCTCAAAGGTTTTTAAAAGATACACTGGGTTTTCACCGCAGGAATTCCGAAATATTTAACGCGAGAGGGGGTAACCATATTTGAAGAAGGATATAAATGATCGTCCAATTGATGCGCCTCAAGCCAGCATATGGTATTTACATCACAGCGGCTTTGCTGTTGAAACCGCTGGGCATTTCCTGGTGTTTGACTACTCCTGTGATAAACCCGAGGGTGAAGCAAGGAGCCTTGAAAGCGGAGTTGTCACTCCAGGCCAGCTGGATAAAGATAAGAAGATAGTGGTGTTTGTGTCCCATGGACACGGGGATCATTTCAGCCATGTGATTTTTGACTGGCAAAATGACAGACCGGATATAGTCTATGTTTTGAGCAGCGATATAAAGCCCAGGGCAAAGCGAAATTTGCAGAATTCATATTTTGTTTCACATTATCAGCAACTGTTTATAGATGATGTGTGGATAAAGGCCTATGGCTCTACCGATATCGGCGTGTCCTTTTTGGTCGAGGTGGATGGGCTCAAGATATTTCATGCCGGGGATTTGAACTGCTGGTACTGGTACTATGAGTCAACACCTGAGGAGCTCAAGCAGGATAAGGAAAGCTTTGAGAGGGAAATCGAGAAAATGGCGGGAGAGCAAATAGATATAGCTTTTTTTCCGGTTGACCCCAGGCTGAAAGAATATTATCATATGGGAGGGGAGCTTTTTATAAAGCTGTTGCGGCCCGGGCTCTTTGTGCCAATGCACTTCTGGGAGCAATATGATATTACGCGCAAGTTTGCTGACAGGATGAAAGGCCTGCCGACAAAAGTGGTATTCCTGTCCCACAGGGGACAGAAGATCATATATAAGAAAGGGAGAGATGAGTAATGAAATTTAAGATGGCGCACACCAATTTCAACGTCCTTGACCTGGAAAAGAGCATAGCGTTTTATGAAAAGGCTCTAGGGCTTAAGGAGCTGAGGCGAAAGGAAGCCGAGGATGGGAGCTTTATTCTGGTGTTCATGGGCGATGGCACCACAGAACATCAGATAGAGCTCACCTGGCTGCGGGATCGAAAGGAGCCGTATGACCTGTCTGACAACGAGATACACCTTGCTTTCGTTGTGGATGATTTTGAGGCAGCCTATCAGCATCACAAGGAGATGGGTTGCATTTGCTATGAAAATAAGAAGATGGGGATTTACTTCATTGAGGACCCTGACGGATACTGGATAGAGATTATTCCGGAGAAGAGATAAGCTTAAAACAGAGACAACATTGTCAAGGGGGATGAAGGCATGGCAAGCAGGGATTGCAGCAACATGGCGAGCAATTTGAAAAACTGCACGTGCAGCTATGATTATTGTAGCCGTAAGGGTAAGTGCTGCGAGTGCCTTTCCTATCACTGGAGCCGAAAGGAGCTGCCGGGGTGCCTGTTTCCGCCGGAGGTGGAGCGTACATACGATCGCTCTCTGAAGAGGTTTATACAGGTCTACGGCAATAAGTGATTTTAAGGTATTCCTTGAAAGAGTTATGGTGGTGTTATATCTTTGTATTTGCAGGTATATGTGATTGGTAACTCGTTACGGTGCTATATTAAAGTTGGGCTTACGGTTAACGGTGCCCGAGAGGAGGCTTGAAGGGCATGCCAAGGAAAAGGAGCGGTATTAGCCAGACCAGAAGCCTGCTGTATGGCCTGGCTCGTTTTCTAGGGGATGTCCATGCCGTCAGCAAAGGGCCCGGGGCTGTCGCCAAACGGGCAGCGCGCAGAGCTGCAGGCAGGGTAACGGCCAGGGCTCTCAGAAAGTTGTTTAAATGATGTCTGGGGTACTGATTGAGCAGTACCCCATTTTTGTTTTGGTTATAAAGTTATCCAAATGTATATAAAGCTCATTGTGAAATGGATGTGTAGATGCATCATATAAAAAATCCTTGTGAATTTTTGCTTTGCTTAAGGTTATATCTAGAAAAGTATAAGAAGTACTGCTGATGATAAAAATAAAAGTGAAAAGATGGTTACTTTATCCTAGACATGAAAGGAAGTCGACATGGAAGAGAAAAACCGTAAACCAAACAGGCTTATTTCAGAAAAATCTCCGTATTTGCTTCAGCACGCTTACAATCCTGTGGACTGGTATCCGTGGTGTCAGGAGGCTTTTGATAAGGCAAAACGGGAAGATAAGCCTATATTTTTATCCATAGGGTACAGCACTTGTCATTGGTGCCATATTATGGAAAGAGAGTCCTTTGAGGACCAGGAAGTGGCCGATATACTCAACGAAAATTTTATCTCCATAAAGGTGGACAGGGAGGAAAGGCCCGATATCGATCACATATACATGACGGTATGCCAGGCGCTTACCGGTCATGGAGGATGGCCCCTCACCATTATAATGACGCCGGATCAAAAGCCTTTTTATGCGGGAACCTATTTCCCTAAACACGGGCGTATGGGCATGCCGGGCCTTATCGATATATTGAAAGCGGTGGCCCAGGCCTGGAGGACCAACAGGCAAGCCCTTATTGAATCGGGGAATAAGATCGTTGAAGCCTTGCAGGATCAGTTTACACTGGATTCTCGAGAGAACGATTTGACGAAAGAGGACGTTCACGAGGCCTATAGAGGGCTTGAGCGCTCATTTGATCCGGTATATGGTGGATTCGGTCCTGCGCCTAAATTTCCCATACCACACAATCTTTATTTTCTCATGCGGTACTGGAAGATGACCGGTGAACAGAAGGCTTTGGGAATGGTTGAAAAGACCCTGGATGCGATGTATCGGGGAGGGATATTCGACCATATAGGATACGGATTTTCGCGCTATTCCACCGACAGGAAGTGGTTGGTACCGCATTTTGAAAAAATGCTATATGACAATGCGCTGTTGGCCATTGCTTATCTGGAGGCCTATTTATGCACCAAAAAAGATGTGTATGCTGAAGTGGCAAAAAAAATATTTACCTATGTTCTCAGGGATATGACATCGCCTGAAGGTGGATTTTATTCGGCTGAGGATGCCGACTCTGAAGGAGAGGAAGGGAAGTTCTATCTCTGGATGCCAGGCGAGATAAAAGACGTTTTGGGAGAAAGGAAGGGGCAGATGTTTTGCGATTATTATGGCATCACGGATGAAGGGAATTTTGAGGGAAGAAGCATTCCAAATCGCATCCACACCTCAGCACCCGTAAACCAGGATGAAGCCTTGATTGAGCCTTTGCGGCAAAGGGTGTTTATGCGTCGAGAACAGCGCGTTCGTCCTTTTAAGGATGATAAGATTTTGACCTCCTGGAACGGCTTGATGATAGCTGCCATGGCCATGGGCGGCAGAATACTGCAAGACCAACGCTATATCCAGGCGGCCGAAAGGGCAGCGGAGTTTGTATTCCATAAACTTGTGGATGAAAGCGGCAGGTTGCTGGCACGCTACAGACATGGCGAGACGGCATATCCGGCTTATCTGGATGATTATGCCTATCTGATATGGGGATTGATTGAGCTCTATGAGGCCACGTACAAACCGGTTTATTTGCAATATGCCATCAGGGAAAACCAGCAGATGATTCGCCTGTTCTGGGATTCCGATAGGGGTGGATTTTTTCTGTACGGCAGCGACGGCGAGCATTTAATTGCACGGCCAAAGGAGGTTTATGATGGAGCCTTGCCGTCCGGAAACTCAGTTGCGGCTATGAACCTGTTAAGGCTGGCAAGATTGACTGGAGACCAGGGCCTGGAAGATATGGCGATAAGGCAGCTTAAGGCCTTTGCAGACGTCGTTAAGCAATACCCTGCTGCTCATACTTACTTTATGATGGCGGCCATGTTTGCGCTGTATCCCACCAGGGAGATAGTTTTTGCCGGTTCTAAAGAAAACCAGGACGTTATGGATATGATCAAGGCTTTTAATTCCGTGTTTACACCCCATACCGTGAGCCTCCTGCATTCAGATGATGAGGAAGGAAGGCAGCTGGAGCAGATGGTGCCGTATATAAGGGAGCAAAAGCCGGTAGATGGCAGAGCTACTGCTTATGTATGCGAAAATTTTGCCTGCAAGGCTCCCATAGTCGATAAGGATGAGCTTTTAAAAGCGTTGAATTGAAGCCATTGATGTTAAATGCGAGGCTTATATTCGCTCTTATTCGTCGGTTGCAGAAATCATGTTAGGAAACATATTACTTTATATTAAAATATTGACACGTGGCTGCATTCTCCGAGGTAGGCTATTGAACGGGTACCGGTTATCTATTATAATAAGATGCGTGTGCTAAAAAGTACAGTACATTAAGTATGAAATCTCTGCGGTAATAAAGGAGACGATGCAGTTGAAAGGACAATCGTTTTTGATTGATACCCATGTGCATACCTCGGAGGTGAGCCCGTGTGGCAAGGTTTCGGCCGAGGAGATGGTGCGATATTACAAGGACGCCGGCTATCAGGGCATAATCATAACGGACCACTATTACGACGGCTATTTCGAGCTATTGGGGGATCAGCCGTGGGAGGCCAAAGTGCAGAAGTTTCTGTCGGGATACAGAGCGGCGCTGGAAGAAGGGGAGCGCATTGGGCTGCATGTCATGCTGGGCATGGAACTGCGCTTTCATGAGAGCGTAGAGGATTATCTCGTATACGGAATAGATGAGGATTTTCTCGTCGAGAATCCCGAGCTTTATAAACATACGCTAGAAAGCTTTAAAAAACTGATAGACAACCACAACATACTTATATTCCAGGCACATCCGTTTAGGGTAGGTTTAAAGCCCGCTGATCCCGACCTTCTTCATGGAGTGGAGGTGTTTAACGGCAATCCCCGTCACGATTCCCACAACGACCTGGCCTATGAATTTGCTGCAAAAAACGGCCTTCTTATGATTGCCGGCTCGGATGCACACCAGCCGCAGGATGTGGGCAGGGCAGGGATATGTTTACCTCACCCCATTTGTTCAGCCCGCGAACTGGTGGAGTACTACAGGGAATTTAAACAAGTTGAGATAGTTATAAATTGTGAAGACACTGGTTAAAAATGTTCTCGAGTTAAAGGTTTTGTGGAAAGGACAATAGAGGGGATACGAATAATAATCCTTTCGCTTACCAAGCTGGCTAAGCTATTAATAGGTGCGTTAACAAAGCCGAAGTATGTCCAGTTGAGTTTCCTTATTTAACCATTTGCTAAGGCTTTGTTTGCGCAAAATTTACAAGAATTCTGCAGAAAGCCTCGTCCTTGTAGGGCGGGGATGAATGCAAGGGTGTCAATAGTCTGTGAAAATGTCACCTCAAAAAGGATAATTTTTTATTCAGTAAAAATGTCACTATGGGCTTTAAAAAATATTACAGAGATAATTT